>JAICEJ010000014.1 GCA_025924215.1 Candidatus Binatia bacterium | reverse complement strand
CTTCGGTCCAATCACCGATAACGCGGGCGGTATCGTCGAAATGAGCGGCCAGCTGGAGGAGGTTCGCCGCAAAACCGACAGGCTCGACGCCGTAGGAAATACCACGAAGGCGTTGACCAAGGGTTATGCTATAGGATCAGCAGCGCTGGCGGCGTTCCTGTTATTTTCAGCTTATCTCGACGAAGTGGCTCACTATGGTCATCGGCTCGAAGCGGTCAATATTGCCAAGCCGGAAGTATTTGTCGGGGCACTGCTTGGGGCAATGCTGGTTTTTCTTTTTTCCGCGTACGCGATACGGGCAGTCGGCAAAGCCGCGTATTACGTCATCAATGAGGTCCGGCGCCAGTTCAAAGAAAATCCAGGCATACTTCAGGGCACGGTAAAACCTGATTATCGTCGCTGTGTCGATATCGTTACCGTGGGTGCGCTGAAACAGATGATCCTTCCCGGTGTGGTCGCGGTGACGATGCCAATTGGTGTCGGCTTACTGTTCCGCTCTTTCGGCGTCGGTGCCGAGGCGGTCGCGGCATTTCTAATGGTAGGCACCATCGCCGGTATTCTCGTCGCTACCTTTCTCAACAACAGCGGCGGAGCCTGGGACAATGCCAAGAAATATATCGAAACCGGTGCTTACGGCGGCAAGGGATCGGAACCGCATAAAGCCGCGGTGGTTGGAGACACGCTAGGTGATCCTTTTAAAGATACTGCGGGTCCCAGTTTGCACGTGCTGATCAAATTATTGGCGACGATTACGCTCGTGCTGGCGCCGCTTTTTGTGTAAGCGGTTGAATTGAAACTTTCTCGTTAGCCGTCTTTGATCGAGATTGGAGGACTATTTTGAGCGATGCGTTTTTTTACCGCCCGGATGGTGGAATTTGGTAGACACACGGGACTTAAAATCCCGAGGACCGAAAGGTCCGTGCCGGTTCGAGTCCGGCTCCGGGCACCAGATACCTGGTTAGAGCCCATCTGCGGTGCACATCAAGCCGGGCTTTACTATATTGAGACCTGGGACTAGTGCATTTAAAATGTTGTTGTCTCTAGAATAGCAAAGATAAAGCAGTGCGCTGATCTGTTTGCCTTCAGTACTAAGGTGGTGAAAAGGAGGTAGTTTCATCATGCCTCAGTATGAAATCCACGTACTTTGCAGTGAGTGTGGTGCCGAACATCCGATGCGTGTTCGGCTTCACCTTGATGACGGTCCGGCCGATAAGCGCAGTATCAGTGAAACTTACAAGGGAAGAAACCAGCCTCCCCAGCTTCTCGCCGTTGGTGGCCACAAAACGTTGTGCTTGAAGACGGGTAAGATGTTTGTACAGGAGAATGAGGACCAAATCTTTTTGATACCTCGATGAGCTCAATCTCGACGGAGACAGGTTTCCCGGTCATGGGACAGATAGAGCGCTACCGTCGCAGTCTGTAGACAAAAAACTGATGCTTCGCCTTGTTCCGGCGCTTTTTAACGCCTCGGCATGGCATTAGATTTGCCATTATAGTTTAGCTCTGACATGTAAAAAGATCGTCGCGATTTAAATCACTCAGGAGGTTACTTTATGAACGAAGATGTTTTTTCAGGAAAATGGCGAGAAATGCGAGGCACGTTGCGATCTTGGTGGGGCCGGCTAAGCGACGATGATTTAGAGAGAATTGGTGGAGAGAAAGATAAGTTGGTAGGCTTGGTACAAGAAAGGTACGGCCAAACTCGCGAGCAGGCGGAGCGAGAAGTTGATCGTCGTCTTTCCGAGTACGGAACCGATGGCGGCGGGATAGGTTCCAACCTAAGATCTAGAGTTGACGAACTGGGAGCTACCGTGTCCAACAAAGCCGGTGAGGCGGCGGGGGCGATGGCTAGCCGAGTGCAATCGGCCCGGTCTTATTTGCAGGAGCGAGATTTCGATGAATGGACCGGTGAGATAGCCGCATGGGTTCGTCGCTATCCAATCCAAGCCTGTTTGATCGGCATCGGTTTGGGCTACTTGATAGCGCGTAGTATTGGCGGCGGTGATCGATCCTATGACGAATAAAGTTGATTGCGCATTCGAGGTTACCGCGGGCTGATCATCTGCTCCCGGGAACCTGACATCTGGACGGCAAAATGCCCCGATCGCCTCGCGACGGGGCATTTTTTGTGAGTTGTGTTGCATTGGGCAAATAAATAAATCGAAAAGCACCCCCTCGCCAACAAAGCTTCGAATCGATGCCAAAAATTCTGCGATACACTAAAATCCTAAGCTGTCAGAAACGAACTGGTCGAGCCCAGTTCAATCTAGAATCGTCGAATTGATCGACCTCTAAGCGATCCCCAACAATCTTTCAAAATTACAGGCGATGTGTCATTAGACAGGAACAACGTGATGCATCGCATAGTGCCAAAGCAGGAATACCGACCAGAGAAGCCGGGTTCCTATGAGGACGTTTAGCTCCCATTCAAAAGTAGTTAGAAAAATTAAACCGTAGAATGAGAGGTAGAGTCAAAGATTTTGCAGATGACAGGAGGTATCTGTGGCTTTCGCGAAAATTGGAATCATGAGCATTGGCGAGATGGGGTATCACTGGGCAAAGCTCTTGAAAGCTCGGGGTGCCGAGGTGCTGACTTATGATCGAGATCGCAGTCCGGTGACACAAAGGCGCGCTGAAAACGCAGGAGTCAAGTCCACTGCTTCCCTGACAGAACTGTGCTCTAGCGCGGATCTAATTGTCTCGATCGTTGTGCCATCGGCAGCACTCAAGGTAGCAGCAGAAATCGCCAAGGCCGCGGGCGATGCTAATCCCAAGAACTTGATTTATTTCGACGCCAACGCGATTTCGCCGATGACTGCGGAGACGATTAACAGAGTCGTCAGTGAAAGCGGTGTGAACTTTGTTGATGGCTGCATAATCGGTTCAGCCTCTAAAATGGACAAAGGAGCGGTGATCTACGCCTCCGGTCCCGAAGCCTCCCGCATTCTCGATCTCGGCGATTATGGTCTAAGTGTGCAAGTTCTTGGAAGCGGAACATCGCAGGCATCCGCCTTCAAAGTAGTTTATGCCGGCTTGACGAAAGGATTGCAGGGCCTGTTCGTTGAACTGCTGATGGGGGCCAAGCGCTTCGGTCTGCTCGATGAGATCATCAAACGCTATGATGAAAGCTTCCCCGGTTTGCTTGAGAAAGTCAGTTCTAGCATCGTCGGACTGCGCATCCATGCGGGGCGTCGTGCTGAGGAAATGGATGAGCTCCAGCGCACGTATGCCCATTACGGTATGCAAGCATTAATGGCCCCGGCGATCCAAAAAGTTCTGGGCAGCATTGCCGATTTGGAAATCGGCGAAATGTCGGCGCAAGGCGCGCGTGAGGGAGATCTCATGGAGACGCTGGAGTTGTTTTATCAACAAGGACTTTTGAGCAATACGCGTCTTGCGTCAAATGCGAGCAAGTGATAGGCGCATGGGTGATTGAATTAACCCAGGCTATTCTAAACAAGAGGAGATACACAGTGGCGAAATCGCAAAGCAGGGTAGAAAAAAAGCAACCACAATACGGGTCGGATGTCGTTGTCGATCTAATGAAAGCTCATGACATCGAGTATGCGGCGTTCAATCCTGGAGCGACCTTTCGTGGCATTCATGACTCCATCGTAAACTACGGTGGGAACTACAAGCCGGAAGTGATTTTTTGTTGCCATGAAGAATTTTCCGTGGCGATCGCTCATGGCTACGCTAAGGCTAAAGGTAAGCCGATGATCGCCATTGTTCACAACATGGTCGGCTTGCAACACGCGAGTATGGCAATCTTCAACGCTTGGATAGACCGGGTGCCAATCATTGTCCTGGGCGGCACCGGACCGATGAACACGAAGCGACGCCGGCCTCGCATCGATTGGATTCACACCGCCCTAGTGCAGGGAAATCAGGTTCGGGACTATGTGAAATGGGACGATCAACCCTATACGCTTGCCGATGTTCCGGATTCTTTCATTCGCGGGTACCGGATCGCCACGACGGAACCGATGGCGCCGGTTTATATCAATTACGACGCCGACATTCAGGAAGAGTCTGTTTCCACTCCAGTCGAGTTGCCGGATATCAGCCGTTATGCGCCGCCAGCTCCGGTACAGGCCAACCCTGTGGAGCTGAAGCGGGCCGCCGAGCTATTAGTCAATGCTCAAATGCCTTTGATCATTGCCGATAGCTTGGGACGCAACCCGCAAACGGTGCCGGCATTAGTTGAGCTCGCTGAGCTGTTGGCGATTCCAGTAATAGATAAAGGGGCGCGCTTTAATTTCCCAACCAACCACCCATTGGATGTTACCGATGGGGCGAAGGATATCTTGCCCAAAGCCGATGTGATTTTGGCGCTGGACGTCGCCGATTTGTATGGATCTCTAACGACTGTTAGCAAGCAAACCCGGGACTGCGTCTATGTAACCTCACCGTCAGTAAAGATTATCACTATTTCGATGCACGACATGCTGGTGCGCTCGTGGGCCGGAGATTACCAGGCCTTACAGCCCGCCGATATTCCACTCACGGCCGATACTTCGGTGGCGGTGCCGGAGCTGACTCATCTCTGCCGCGAACTTTTAGGCAAGGATTCGAAGAGGAAATCGGCAATGGAGGCAAGACAGAAAGAACTGGCGGACAAAAGTAAGAGTCGGCGGGCTAAGTGGTTGGCCGATGCGCAAGCCAAGGCTTCGCTACAAAACATCTCGACCGCTTTTCTCGCGTATGATCTAGGTGAGGTGATCAAAAAAGAGGATTGGGTGCTGGTGAACGGAACCTCAAACGGCTGGGCTCGCCGTTTATGGGACTTCACCAAACCGAACCAGTATCTTGGCGCCAGCGGGGGCGCCGGAGTTGGTTACGGCGCCAGCGCAGCCATCGGCGCAGCCTTGGCTTTGAAAGGGAGCGGCAAAGTCGCAATCGATATCCAGTCGGATGGCGACTTGCTCATGACCTCGAGTTGTCTCTGGACCGCGGCTAAACACAGGATTCCTCTACTGATGGTGCTGCACAATAACCAGTCTTTTTACAACTCCGAAGAGCATGGGATCGAAGTGGCTAAGTTTCGCAAGCGGCCGGTCGAGAACGCCGGTGTAGGAACTCACGTGGACGATCCGGAGGTTGATTATGCGAAGATGGCCCAGTCTTTTGGCGTACATGCCGAAGGGACGATCCGCCGAACCTCGGAATTGCGTCCGGCGATCGAGCGCGCGTTAAAATACGTAAAGGAGAAGCAATTGCCGGCTTTGGTGGACGTGGTTTCAGAGCCGCGATAGGAGGAGCTTTTGTTGTGAGCAACGAGCTCTACGTTGCATTTCGCGAGGCCATCGATTGTCCGGAAGATCAGATCGATCTCGGCCGCGCGGCTCTAGCAATTGCCAGTCAGGAATATCCGGATCTTAAAATTGACGACTACCTGTCCCGGCTCGATGGGCTGGGGCAGGTAGTCGAGCTTAGAATCGGTGACGAGAGAAATCCCTACCGCATTATAGCCGCACTCAACACGGTCCTCTTCAAAGAGCTAGGTTTCCAAGGAAACCGTTCTGAGTACTACGATCCTAAAAATAGTTTCCTAAACGACGTCATCACTCGCAAGAAGGGAATTCCTATCAGCCTTTCGGTGGTTTACATGGAAGTGGCTCGGCGAGTGGGATTATCGCTTGAGGGAATAGGTTTCCCAGGTCATTTTCTGGTCAAGTATGACGACGGCGATGTCGAAATTTTGATCGATGTTTTCGATGGGGGAGAGATCCGTGCTCGGGAAGATCTGGATCGAATGCTGCAGCAGCTTTATCGAGGTCAGGTGTCGTATCAACCCGGTTTTGTCGCCGCTTTAGGCAAACGAGACATTTTGCGGCGGATGCTCAATAACCTGAAATGGATTTACCTGGAGAGAGGCGAACCGTTGAAAACCTTGTCGGTGCTCGATCAGTTGGTGATACTGGATCCGAGCGCCGCCAGTGAAATTCGCGACCGCGGGCTCTTGTATATTACCCTTGAATGTTATGCGCAGGCGCTCGACGATCTGGAAAGCTACTTAAGATTAACTCCTGACGCCGAAGATGCGGCGATGATAAAAGCGCAGATCGAATCGGTAAGACACCGATACGTCCAGATTCACTGACACGCGATTCTCTGGCACCGGTTTTTATCGTCTGGCGAATTCCTTAAAGTTTGCGGCGAAGGAAGTCGTTAACGAGAAATCCTGGATCATCGCCCGCGTAAGGCGCCACGGCCGGATGTGCCATAATTTCATCTGTCGCGCATTGTGGATCGTATGGCTCCAAATCCGCTGCAGTTCCTGTCTTGAATAGACCACCCGATTGTTAATCGCGTCGAACTTAATCAGCCGTAAGCTAGCACGCGATGGCAATGAACCCCGTAACTTTGTGTAAGCTTCCTGCCACTCGTTGACACGCTCGCTGAGACGTACGTTCGCCTGTAGGCTGTGCATCTCATCAAGGCAACTTCGTGCCGCGTCCGTTTCGACGGAACGGATCTCTTGTATCCTGTTTCTCAGGTGTTCCCATTGCTTTAGAAAGCGGTTCAGATCGCTGCGGTTGTAAAGAATTCTCGACGAGAGCTCTTCGAGAGGATCTAGCAGGGCTCTGGCCCGTCCCGAAAGCGTTTCTCGTGCGCTACTGTAAACATTTTGTAGCTCAGCAATACGTAAAGCTTGCCAAATATCTGTTTGTATTTTCTGGATCTGCTCGACCCACCTCTCCTCGGTGTCGCTTTTTTTTCTGGTTTGCAGCCAAACTTCTTCAATCTCCTTCAAAAACTTGGCCCAATTGACAAGCAGCTGCGTGATTTCTTTACTGCGCTTCCAGGCATGAACCGGTATAGAGTCGATGGCATAGCCTGGCCGGCGGGCTTTACGATCCTTGAGCCGGAAAAAACCGGCGACCATCGGGTGCTGTTTCTCAATCAAAGCCGCGTTCTTGTACCACAAGAAAATGGACATCAGGTTCCAGTAGTTTCTTGGATTGTCGGTCCACCTGGAAAGGACCCTGACCATATTTTCTTTGCTGTAAAATGTTCTCCATGCGTTTTCATAACAATCGGTCCACTCTTGTTCGCTCATCAGTGGGTGCTTGATGGTGGCATGAAATGAGTCGCGTTTATTGAAATCCGGGTCCATCCAATCGCCCCGTTTTTTCATCTCTCGATGATCGTGCGACCCCGGCAGGGGAGTTAGCATAAAAAATGAAGCCTGATCGGGGCCAACCTCGTCGATGAGAAAGCGGATGTCGTTCGGAACCTGCTCTTTTGAATCCCAGGGTAGGCCGATGATATAGCCGGTATGAACCACTACTCCGACTTGATGCCATTCTTGGATTATCTCGCGATACTCTTCAACTTTGTTTTGCTTTTTGCCTTCAGACTCCAAGTTCTGCGGGTTGACGCTTTCCATGCCGATAAAAACTTGCGTGCAGCCCGCTTTCGCCGCCAGTGAAACGAAGTCTTTCGGCTTCCTTGCGAGGTCAACCTGCATCATGAAGGTCACATCGAGACCTTCTTCTCGAAGTTTGATAATCTCTTCAAACGTTTCGCGCCAGAGTTTTTTGCGAGCAAAGTTATCGTCGGTGAAAAAGTAGAATGACACGCCATGATCGCGATAGTTCCGGCGCATCATCGCGGCGATGCTTTGCGGGCTTCGTTCGCGCATCTTACGCCCTTGAACATTGATGATCGTGCAGAAGCTGCAGGCAAATGGGCACCCGCGTGATGTGTCTGCCGTGCCAAAACTGGGGTAGGCAAAATGCTCCATGGTTTTGGCGCTGGTTTTCGGCAATGGCGAATCTTCGATGTCGACCAAACTTTGTAAATCTTGCGCGAAGCTATAAAGGGGTTTGAGTTTTCCTTCGAGAAAGTCCGTTAGAATCATGTCCCACTTGCCTTCGACTTCGCCGGAAACCGCGCAGATGCCTTCCCGAAAAAGTTCTTGCATGTCGGGTTCCTGCTCACCCAACATGTTGACGGTTCCGCTCGTGTGAAAGCCGCCGATGATCACCGTGATCCCCTCGGCGCGAAGGGTCCTTGCCATATCAACAGCGCGGGGAAATTGATTGGTTTGCACGCCAACCATACAGACCAGCAGCTGCGTATTCGGTTCGCTGTTCCAGCGAATAATTTTGTGCAAAGGAACCTTTTCTGCAGTTTCGTCAAATGTGGTAATCTCTATCGGAAGATCTCCAAACACACGGCGCTCGATAACATCTTCAGTCAAGCCATGGAGAACGTTCAAGGTGTTACTCGGTAGGACGCCTTTCCAAAAGCGAATGACGTAACCGTCGTCGTCATACTTGGAGGGCTTGATCAAAACTATCCGCAGTTTTTCGATGGTCTTTTGCTGATGCGTCACGCTGCCCTCCGTGAGCTTGTAAGTAAAGCTGACATCTTTTATAGATAAATTAATAAATTCAAGCCTTTGCCAACTGTAACAACCGCCCTACACCAAGTCAAGCTTTTTGCACCGTTGGCAAACCTGTAACTGCTTGCCGGCACTACCCTCGATGATCCAACTGCTTCACGTTACCAAAACTTATTCTCCGAGTTCACCGGCTCTGACCGACATTACGCTGAGTATCGAGGACGGTCAGTTCGTTTTCCTCACCGGACCTAGCGGCGCGGGAAAAACCACGCTGCTTAAGCTGCTGTTCCGGGAGGAAGAACCGAGCGAAGGACAGATTCTAATTGATCATCAAAACGTCACGCGTTTGCGCAGCCGCGAAGTCGCTCGCCTCCGGAGGCGCATTGGGCTGGTCTTTCAAGAATTCAGATTGCTACCGCGGCTCACCGTAATGGAAAATGTCGCGCTCGCGGCGCAAGTGGTAGGCGTGTCGCGCCGCGAGGCTCAGATCAAAGCTGTTCGCATACTCAAGGAACTCGGGCTGGAAAAACCACAAGCTAAACCGCTGATGCTCTCAGCCGGGGAGCAGCAACGCGTCGCCATTGCACGAGCTTTGATCAATGAACCCAGATTGATCTTGGCTGACGAGCCGACTGGAAATCTCGATCCGGGCCTTGCCGAAGAAATCATGCGAATATTTCTCAAGTTGCGCGAAGTTGGAACTACTCTCATCGTTGCCAGTCACAATCTGGATCTGATCAAGCGGTATGGCAGCCGAATTCTTTCACTGCGTCAGGGTCGCCTCGTTGATGATCTCGAAAGAGTGACGGAGGGGCACGCGTCTTGATCTGGTCGCATATCGCGTTTGTCGCTCGTCGTGTGCGCCAGAGCTTATGGGAGCTGCTGTGGAGTCACGTCCTTACTTCGGGAACTATGGCGACCTCATTATTCGTTTTCGGTGTTTTCATCCTACTTCAAGATAATCTTCAGCATATGCTAAACGGCTGGGGAGATCAGATTCAGATAAACACCTATCTCGCTAACGATGTCGGCACTGAGCAAGTGGAAGCGATGATGGATCGGATTCAGGCAATGCCGGAAGTCGAAGGTTTGCGGCATATCTCCAAGGAGCAAGCCTGGAACGATTTCCAAACCGCTTTAGGCGCCCAGTCCGCCGTTTTAGAAGGCCTGCCCAGCGATGTTTTGCCGGCGTCGTTTGAAATCACCGTTAAGCCCGTCTTTCGGGACCCGGCGCGAGTTCAGGATCTTGCGGGTCGCCTCGGCAAGATCAACGGAATCGCGGCTGTGGAGTATCCGCAACAGTGGGTTGACCGGCTCAACCTGTTCGTGTTAGCGGTCCAGTGGGCCAAGTGGGCGCTAGGCGGTATTCTTTTCATTGCGACCTTTTTCATTGTCGGCAGTACCGTTCGGTTGTCATTGTTGGCGCGTAAAGACGAGATCGAAATCATGCAGTTCGTTGGTGCTTCGGAAGAACTGATTCGCGCACCCTTTGTGGTTGAAGGCATGCTTCAAGGCACAGTTGGCGCCGGCGTTTCTTTATTGTGTCTATGGCTATGTTATGTGTTGTTGCAGCAATACCTGGTCGGCCAATTGGCTCTGTTCGGGCCCAAGATGCAATTGCGTTTTCTTGATCCCGCCAGCATCACGATGATCGTCGCCATCGGCCTGCTGCTCGGCGGCCTTGGCAGTCTCTTTTCTCTTAGGAGGTTCCTTAGAAAGTGGCGCGGCTAGCGGTTGTAGCTGTCTGCCTTCTTGCCGGTATGCTAGGGGCGCTCGCTCATTCGGCGAGTGTCAATCGAGATCTGGAAGGCATCAAGAAGAAAATTGAATCGGAAAAACGTGTCCTTTCTCAGGTGAACAAAAAGGAAGGTTCGGTGATTCAATCCCTGAGTCAGGTGGAGAGCGAACTTGAACGAAAAAACAAACTACTCAAACAGTCGACCGTCAGACTAGAAGTAGTCGTCTCGGAAATGCAGAAGAAAGAAGCGGAGGCGCTGCGAATGCGGGAGTCGCTGGAGCAGCGCAAAACCTATTTAGCGCGACGCGCTGAAGCGCTTTATCGTTGGCAGCGTAGCGGCAGTCCACTGATGATTTTAAATGGCGATCTGTCCTTAAACTCTTTAATCAAGCGAAAACATTACTTGCAACGCACCGTAGCCTTTGACCGAGCGATGGTGCAATCGTTGAACGAGCAGGCAGCGCATCAGGAAATGCTTGCGCAAGAACTGGCGCGCAAAAGGCAAGACGTTGACGATCAGAGACGCGACTTGGCCCAGGTCAAGGAAGCGGTTCAAAAAGAGGCGCAAAAAAAACGCGAGTTGCTCGCCAGCATCAGAGAGGAAAAAGAATCGCGTCAGCGCGCGTTGAAAGATTTAGAGCAGGCTGCCGTACGCTTGCAGAGAATGATCGAGGAACTTTCCAGGCGCGCAGCGGCCAAATCTAAGGAAGCTTCGGCCGATGGCGGTTTAGAAAGCATGCGTGGGAAGCTCGATTGGCCAGTTAAAGGCCAAGTAACCGGCGGCTTTGGTAAAACCAAACACCATGAGTTTTCCACCGAGGTCTTCCGTAAGGGTTTGGAGATCGAAGCTCCCGTCGGGGAGGAAATTCGGGCTGTTGAGAAGGGGAAAGTTGTCTTCGCCGACCGATTCTCCGGATATGGTAAAATGTTGATTATCGATCACGGCGACCGCTATTACACAGTTTATGCTCATTTATCGGATTTTCTAAGGAAAAATGGAGATTTCGTACGACGGGGAGAAGCCGTTGCCCTGGTCGGTGATAGCGATTCACTGGCGGGATCAAAGCTTTATTTCGAGATGCGCAAGGACGGCAAGTCGATCGATCCGGCGCCGTGGTTTCGAAGATAATAGCTATTTCCAAACCGTTGATATAGTATTGTTTTACTACAAACGTGGCCAGAACTGGCGAGGTGAGATCCTATGCGTTCGATGACTAAGCATGGTGTGAGTCTTTCAATTCTACTTGTTGGAATTGCCCTGGGATTCGTTTTAGCCGGACAGTGGGTTCCGAATGTCTCGGCCGTGCCCCGACAGGACTATGAAACCTTAGAAACCTTTACCAACATACTTTCCATCGTCAAGAAGAATTATGTCGAGGATGTAGAGACCAAAAATCTCGTCAACGGCGCGATCAATGGCATGCTAACTTCACTCGATCCTCATAGCGCTTACCTGACCCCCGACCTCTATAAAGAACTACAAATGGATACCCAGGGAAGATTCGGCGGCCTTGGAATCGAGATTACTGTTAAAAACGGTGTGCTGACGGTGGTTTCACCGATTGAAGATACGCCGGCGTTTAAAGCCGGAGTCCAGCCGGGCGATATGATCTTCAAAATCGAAGATGATTTTACCAAGGACATGACACTGGTCGATGCCGTCAAAAGAATGCGTGGCCCGAAAGGCAGCAAAATCAATCTTTCGATCAAACGAGAAGGGAATCCGGAACTGATCAATTTAAGCCTGACTCGCGATACCATTCGGGTTCAAAGCGTTCGCAATCGAACATTGGAGCCGGGGTATGGCTATATCCGTCTGGCACAGTTCCAGGAGCGCAGTGACCGTGATTTACAGAGGGCGCTGGAGAAAATGGCGGCGGAAAAAGGCGGTTTGAAGGGGCTCGTTCTAGATCTGCGCAACAATCCCGGCGGTTTACTGACGCAAGCGGTCAGGA
Source organism: Candidatus Binatia bacterium (assembly GCA_025924215.1). Classification (GTDB taxonomy): domain Bacteria; phylum Desulfobacterota; class Binatia; order UBA9968; family UBA9968; genus WHTF01. The sequence continues at coordinate 14,134 of JAICEJ010000014.1, read as the reverse complement.
TCTCCGACATCTTTTTGGATGCGGGCTTGATCGTTTATACCGACGGACGCATCGAGTCTCAAAAGCAGAAGTTTTTTGCCCAGAAAGATGCCTCCTCGATGGATTTCCCACTGGTCGTGCTCGTAAACGGCGGCAGCGCCAGCGCTTCCGAAATCGTTGCCGGCGCTTTGCAGGATCACAAGCGCGCCGTGGTCCTGGGCACCAAAACCTTCGGAAAGGGTTCAGTGCAGACGATTCTGCCTCTGGACGACAACTCTGCGCTGCGACTTACCACCGCGCGTTACTTCACTCCTAAGGGGCGATCTATTCAGGCCACTGGAATCATTCCCGATATCATTGTTGAGAGCACGCCGCAGCAAGACGGCAAGCTCGAAGATCGCAAGAGGCAGAGCCTGCGCGAGGAGAATTTGCCCGGCCACCTGCAAAATCAGCAGCAGAATCCGTCTTCACAAGAGCAACTCGACAGAGAGCGGGAAAAGCAGATTCCGTCTTCGGCTCCGACTGGAGATGAAACGATTGACAATGACGCTCAATTAAAGCGTGCTCTGGATCTATTAAAAAGCTGGGATGTCTTCAAGCAAGTCGTGCAGAAGAAGGCCGCATAATCTTGCTGGTCACTGTGATTGTGAATTAGCCCTCCCACGGAGGGCTAATTTTTTTGTGGAAATAAACCGTGATTAGGAAAGAAGCGGGGTTACCGCTATTTACCCAAACTCCTAAGTATCTCACCGTCAGTCAGCTCAATCAGCTCGTTCGGGTGACCTTGGAAACACGCGTGGATGCGGTTTGGGTGCTTGGGGAGATATCTAACTTTCGGATCCCTCCATCCGGCCATTGTTACTTCACCCTCAAGGACGACAAGAGCCAGATCTCAGCGGTGCTGTTTCGACGACAGGGTCAGTCCTTGGCATTCGTGCCGGAGAACGGCATGCAGGTTTTATGTTTTGCCCGGGTTAGTCTTTACACAGCGCGCGGAGATTTGCAGATCTATGTCGAATCGCTGGAGCCCCGAGGTCAAGGCGCGCTCTACCTGGCGTTCGAGCAACTCAAAAAAAAGCTGGCTCAGGAAGGCTTGTTTGCCGCCGAACGAAAACGGTCCTTGCCTTTCTTACCTGAGACGATTGGAATCGTGACCTCCGATACCGGCGCGGCGTTACACGACATGCTGAGAATCATTCGGGATCGTTACCCTGATCGGCGTGTGGTGGTCCGGCCCGTTAAAGTTCAAGGTCTCGGATCTGCAAAAGAGATCGCCGCAGCCATCGCGGATCTATGTACGACCGGTGTGGAAGTGATGATTGTCGGGCGGGGTGGCGGCTCTTTGGAAGATCTTTGGGCTTTCAACGAAGAAGTCGTCGCGCGGGCGATTTTTGCTTGTTCGGTGCCGGTGATTTCCGCCGTCGGTCATGAAGTTGATTTTACCATCGCGGACTTTGTCGCCGACCAGCGCGCGCCGACGCCGACCGCCGCCGCGGAAATGGTTGTGCCTTGCAAACAAGATTTGCTGGCGGAATTGCAACTGATCGAGAATCAGTTGCTTCGCTGTATTCAAAGTAAAATAGACGACGCCCAGGATATCTGCCGCGGGCTGGTCAAAAGACTATCGGATCCCGGGCGCAAGTTGCGCGAAAAGCAACAACATCTGGATGATCTTTCTGTGGATCTGCAGCGCCGCTTTTCAGATCGGCTGAACCACTTTAAAGAACGCTTGGGCCACGAGAGTAGCCGCTTGACTGCCTTGAGTCCACTGGCTGTTCTCGATCGTGGCTACAGTATCACCCATAAAGTCCCGGATGGCGCTATCGTCAAGACTGCCGAGGGCCTAGTCGTCGGTGATCTTGTACGGATTACCCTGGCCCAGGGCAAAGCGACTTGTCGTGTCGAAGGCAAAGAGTGACATGATCACTGTGGGCGCAGTTGTTCTCCTACTCTGTTTCTCAGGTTCGGCTGTCCATGCGACAGAGCCTTTTCCTCTGAGCTGGCCGGCGCGCCTCGAAATCCCGCGAGGTGAAATCGTCGAGTTAAAAATTTATGGCGAAGGCCTATCCTCGGTTGAAGCACGATGGGCCGAACAGAATCTGCCGTTCTATGCGCTTGCGCCAGGATTGTTTGCAGCAATCATAGGTGTCGATTTGGAAGCTAAACCGGGAGTATCTAAAATTACGATCACCGCCACGAACGATGCCGGGAGGCAGCGGCGCGCGGAAACCATCGTACAGACGCTGTCGAAAGCCTTTCGTCAGGAGTCGTTTACTGTGGCTTCATCATTCGATCAGTTAGGTCCGGAGGCGCTTGAGCTAATTCGTGTCGAACGCGCAGATTTTGCGCTGGCATTCTCGACGCCGGCGGCCGAACGTTTCTGGGAAGCTCCTTTCATCCGGCCGGTGCCGCAGGAATCCTCTTCTTCCTTTGGCTACCGTCGCATCATCAACGGAAAGCCGCGGGCGCCTCATACCGGCGCGGATCTGCGCGCTCCCATCGGTACCGAAGTGCTGGCGGCCAATCACGGCCGAGTGGTATTGACCGGAGACTATTTTTTCGCCGGTAAAAGCGTCGTTCTCGATCATGGCGGCGGACTGTACACGATGTATTTCCACCTGTCCGAGCTCAAAGTTGATGCCGGCGCTATGGTGCGTCGTGGCGATGTGCTTGCTTTGTCGGGCATGAGCGGACGCGTGACCGGGCCGCACTTACATTGGGCTGCGCGCGTGGGTACTGCTCGGGTAGACCCGATGGAATTGATCCAGAAAATTTCATTCGGCCAATCTCAACAACCAGACAGCGCTATCGGCAACTAATCAGACGGAGCAGGTATGGCAACGAAAGATCGTGAATTGAAATTCGAAGAGGCCATCGCAGACTTAGAGCAGGTGGTCGAGCAGTTAGAGTCGGGAGATCTTTCGCTGGAGGATTCTCTGGCGGCTTTCGAAAAAGGTGTGGGATTGGTGCGCTACTGCAATCAAAAATTGAGCGAAGTCGAAAAGAAAGTGGAACTGCTGGTAAAGGACAAGCAGGGGCAATTGCAGTTAAAAGCATTTGGCAACGGCCCGGCGGACTCCGAGCCAGGCCAGTGATTGGAAGACGGCTGCAGACCCCCATCTCGAGTTACTATAGAGTTTTGGCAAACCTAAGACGACAACCGCCTTACTTTCTCTTCACAGTAGCGGATTAACTCATTATCGGACGCGTAGCTTTCACGATTGATCGGCTCGCTAAACCGCACATGAGCCAGCCAAGTTTTCCCCGAGCTGTACTGTAGACCTGTCGGGATAATCGGCACTGATGTGCCCAGGCGGCGCTCAGCGGCACGGGCGATTGCGGCGAACCCTCGCTTGAACGGTAAGAAGCCGTGGTTGTCGATCTTTGGCGTATAAGCTGGATCTATGTTCGGGTAGCCCTCAGGAAAAACCACGAGCAAGCGATTTTCTACCAGCAGCTGCACCGAGTTCTTGAACGCCCTGCGCTGGTATCGCTCCACATCCGCAAGTGAGAAACCGGTGTGAGAATGTCCGCCCCGATCATTTTGATGTAGCAAGGCGTCGGCTCGCAGGACCACAGGCCATTGCGCCAGGCGCGTTAGCTGTGTCATCAGCGATTGCATGGCCGGGTTTCGAACCCAGTCTAGTGTAACAAGAATATGAAATTGGCGCGGCAGGGTAGCAAACAGCGCCAGACCATCGTACAGATGATGATAATGCCGGACGACAATAAGCGCAGGGCCATTCGCAGGGATGTGCCCGACGCCCGAAGATATCGTCTGTAGGCGGCCGAACGCGACAGCACGGGCGATCAGTCGCATCGACTTTGCTGTTGCGGATTCAGCTACGGATCCCTGTGACACCATGCTTTGTTGTTTGGAGTAAGCACTATTTAGCAAGTTTCTTTTGGCTCAAACATCCCAGCGCTTCTGCGAACATAGGAACGGCCGCGCCAGCTGTGTTTCCGTGATAGAGCGCTTTGGATGAGCCGAACAGCCGCGGCGAAATCACAGAGCGGCGACAACCAGTAAGTCCAGGGCCGCTGATCATAGGCTCTGGCGGTGCCGAACAAAACTCCCACTCGTAGGGCTAAAAGAAGCGCATTTAGGGCGAAAAATAATCTCGGAGCGCCTATATTCCAAGCGAAAATCAGCATCGGCAGGGGCAGGCCTTGGACAAAAAACACTTCGAGCAGTCCCAGTGCTTGCCGCCAAGCGAAATACTGATCGCGCATCGGCAGCGACCTTGGCCAGTTTCTCCAGGTTTCACGCCAATCGCGATACATGGATACTTCCGCCAGACCGTAGTTTTCATAAAAGCCGACCGCTTCGCCCCGTTCGACCAATCGACGCGCGATTGTAATATCCTCACAGAGGGATGAGCGAGCCGCGGCAAAAGCTTCTGCGCCTAGTAGAGTCGCCCTAGGGCTAAAGAAACACTGTCCATTGGCTTGTACTTGATGAACCTTTCGATAATCGCGGCCGGGTTGCCCGAAGCGGTAAACCAAAGTTGTTAATAAAGGAGGGTGGATCAACGCTTCCGATGGCCCGGATAGATGCTGACGAGTGGCTACCGAAAATGAGGATACTCCAGTGCGCGCCGCGTGGCGTATTAAGGAGCGAGATAATTTCGGGGAGACTCGCACATCGGCATCGATACAAAGAATCCATTGGCTCGCGGGATTTGAGCGAGCGAGACCGAAGTTGAGATTCCAGGCCTTGCCTGTCCAGCGCGACTCGGCGGAGCTGGCATCGATCCATTGCACGCGATCATCGTGCAAGTGATACGATTCAGCGATGGCCCGGGTCGCATCCGTGGATCCGCCATCAATAACTAAAATCTCGGCCACTTCATTGGGTTGCGCGATGAGGGATTCCAGGCAATTTGCGATGCGCGTTGCTTCATTGAGGACCGGTAGGAGTATAGTGATGCGCGCCGATGAGGGCTGGTCGGATGTTTCAACAAGCCTGTATTGCGAAGTTTTCGACATGCGAAAAAATATTCGCGCTGCTAGTATCGTCTGCAATAAGCCCAGCAACAAAAACAATTGAGCTCCTACTAATCTTTCTGCGTGGACTGGCGGGGAGAGCCCCGCAAGGTTTCGCAAATACTGTCCGGTGGGATAGCGATGATCGTGAACCGGCTTGCTGCGGGGTCGGGCACGATTTCCGGAGAGCGATTCAAGAACCCCGGCCAAGCGCCAAGGACCCGTTGTTCGAAGCTGCGCACCTCAATGCTGCCCTCGACTCTTCCTCGCCCGGTGATACGGCCGTTGAGAATCGAGTGCCCTCGCTGAACGACATACAACTCTCCGTCGGGCAGTAGCGGCACGGAAATTTTCAGGGTCGCGCCCGGATGTCCGTCACCATCCCAATCATAAACCGACGGGTCGTCTAACTTTGTTGGCAAATTCGGTTCGCTCGAAGTCGGCTTGTAGCCGATTCGTTCAATCCCTAGATCCGCTCGATAGCGCCATCCTTGACCGTCTTTCTCAACTTGGATGGGATAGGAGTGTTTGGCCAATGCGGCAACGAACTTGTCGGGAAATACCATCTTGATCATCGCGGAACCTTGGAGCACATGGAAGTCGCATACTTCGTGACGCTGCAGTAACCCAGTGCGATCGCTTCTAACCTCTATTAACGAAACCGACCTGGAAGCGGATTTGGACATGCCAAAAAACGGCAAGCGTGCCACCGATGCCAGGATCATTTCCAGACGATACATGCCGGGTGGCAGGGGATTGTCTTCTTGTGCCGCGGAGACGCCGCTCAAAAACATCAAGCTGCTTAGTAACACCAAGAATCGGCCAATGCACCGTCGGGCTGTTTTCATCCTGTCTTTGGATCCGTATTTGTAACGCTGTCCTCCCCAGGGGAGTGATTTCGACTTGTACCCGAACGAAATTCGATGCGCTAACCTGTCGATTCGTTCAGGTGGACGTTCCTTTGATAAGCAGATGAATCAGATTGAATTCCCGACCCGAACCGCAGCCCAACTTCACGCACATCCGTTTGTTGAGGAACATTGCGCGCTTAAATTAGAAGGTTACAAACCGTTGCCGAGTCTTTTTTCATCCCGCGGATTAAAGATGGTTTTCAAAACCGTATGACGGTACTTGAAGATTCGATCCAGATCCGGTGCGACAAAAAATCTATTCACCAGAGCGCCGCCGAAAACCGAGTATTGGACATTATCATTTACTAAAGTGCCGCCCTGCTGCTCAAAGAAGGTATGTTCATGCTCCCAAAATTGGTAGGGGCCTTTAGTTTGCCGGTCGACAAATCGGTGCGGCGGATTCCAAACGCTAATCTCACTTCGCCATTTCATCGGCACACCGTGAATGCGCAAGCGGTAGTCCAGCCGTGCTCCTGCTCGCATTATTGGCGGGGCTTCGCTGATGATTTCGAACCGGAGCCAGCCGGGCGTGAGCCGTTCAAGATTGCTCGGGTCGGCGAAAAACTGAAAAATCTCAGTGCGCGATAGAGGCAGCCACAGCTCGGTCCTTAGGCGAAAGATTTTCATGCGTTTTCAGGCAGAGTCGATCAACGTCGTCGTGGCGCATCAGCCTTTGAATTTCACTCTGGGTAAATCAACGCCGTGACCTTACTTTTTCCTCCCGGTTTAGGTCTATTTACGTCGAATGGCTTCCTAACGTTGAATTTCTATGTTGCCTATCCAATACATTTATCGAGTAAAAGTCAACTATACTTGACTTTAGAAAAAGAAATGACGAGAGTAGTCCAGATGAAAATTGTGATAACTGGGGCTAGCGGCTTTATCGGATCTCTTCTCGCCGATCATCTCTGGAGGCAGCGTCATCATCTCATTTTACTGAGCCGTAAACCTCCTCGAGAATCCAATGTCACTCAACAGGAGTGGGTTTTTTGGGTGCCTGGCGAATCCGGTGAATGGGAAGAGGCCATTGATGGTGTCGATGGCATCATTAATCTCGCAGGCGAGCCAATCGCGGCCAAGAGATGGAGCGACGTGCAGAAGGAGAAAATCAGGTTTAGTCGGGTTGAGACCACGAAGGCTTTGGTCACCGCCATTGCTAAGACCAAACAGAAACCAAGATTTTTCATCAGCTCCTCTGCTGTAGGTTATTACGGCGGCCGCGGTGATGAAATCGTTACCGAAGAAACTGCCTCGGGCAGTGATTACTTGGCGCGAGTCTGTGTTGATTGGGAAAGGGAGGCTAGAAAGGCCGAATCGTATGGTATACGCGTCGCGCTAGTAAGAACAGGGATCGTGCTTGATAAAGGGCAGGGCGCGCTAGCAAAAATGGTCGCGCCGTTTAAGTTGTTTGTCGGCGGTCCTTTGGGGTCGGGCAATCAGTGGATGCCTTGGATTCATATTGAAGACCAAATCGGCTTACTCTTGCTTCTAATCGAAAACCAAAATGCTCGGGGTCCTTTCAATGCCACGGCTCCGAATCCTGTAACCATGACGGAATTTTGCAAAACAATTGGCGCGGTTCTTAACCGGCCCTCGTGGGCGACTGTCCCGGGCGGTATATTGACTCTGCTGCTCGGAGAGATGGCCGAGATGCTGCTGAATGGTCAACGTGCTGTGCCGCAGGCCGCCACGAACCTTGGTTATGAATTTAAGTATCGTAATTTGCTGCCGGCTCTGGAGTCCTTGCATCTTTGAAACGCTGATGAGCGCATTAAACGAATATCAAACTTGTCAACGACAGCAGCTGTATGTTCGAACCCTGTTGAACGGTGACGATGACGCTGCCTTCCAGATCATCCATCAGTCGCTTCTTGCGCGGCGTTCGCTCGGCGATGTCTACTTAAATCTGATCAGCCCGGCATTAGTCGAGATAGGTCAGCTTTGGTGTGACGGAGAGATCGGTGTGGGCCTGGAAAAACTGGCCTCTCATCTTGTGCTGAAGCATTTGGAACGACTGCGGGGTATGCACAGCAGCGAGAGGCCACGGTTGCCGCAACGTATCTTGGTTGCTTGTGTGGAAGGGGAACTGCATTGCATCGGCGCCCGGATGGTGGCTGACTTGTTGGATATTGAAGGGTGGTCGGTGGACTTTCTCGGAGCCGACGTTCCCACGCCGTCATTGATCGAGACAATCAAGATTCGACGACCGCGCTTAGTGGCACTCTCGGTCAGGACGCCGAGCGGTCTCGCTCACGTACGCCGTGTGGTAGGAGAACTCAGGACGATGGCGGATGCGCCAAAGATTCTCTTGGGTGGGCAGGCAATGATACGGAATGAGTGGCCTTCAGACGCAACATGCGCAGTTGCTCGTAACGCCCTCGAAGGAGTGCAGCTTGCCGGCAAGCTGCTTAAAGCCGGGCGGCCGAAAGCTGTGTTGAAAGAATACCTGATCGGATTAGGTCGCGGAGTGCGCGACTTGCGCAACAAAAAGGGTTGGACCCAAGAGCAATTAGCCGAATCGGCGCGCCTTACGCGTGGTTCCATCGTCGCCATTGAAGGCGGAAAACAGAACATTTCAATGGACGTGGTACTGCGTCTGGCGAATTCATTGGGGACTTCCCCGGAAGATCTCCTATCGAGCCACAACATCTTCCGGTCTTAAGGGAGGATTCTTGAAAAACGTAAGCCTCAATTTGTCGAACGAGGTGTCGGCTGAGCGGATTTTCTCGGACCAGGCGAAAAATCAGGAGCAGCGGAATATAGGTCGAGAGGGGCTGCGCAGCATGTTGCCCAAGACTGAACGCATGGCGGAACTGCTCGGTTTGGATGACCCCTCGATTGTCCAGGATGTTCTTCGTGGCGCTTTACTTGATCCACTCGCCGAAGCCACTTCGACCCGTGGTAAACGCATACGTGGACAGTTGGTGACGTTGGGCTACCGTCTCGTTAGCGACACTCCGGCCTCCGTTCTTGCCACCAAACAGTGCGGCTGGTGCGCCGCTATAGTCGAATTGATTCATACAGGATCCTTGGTTATCGACGATATCGAGGATGGCAGCAGTGTGCGCCGGGGCCGTCCGGCATTGCATCTTCAATTTGGTGTCCCCATCGCGGTGAACGCAGGCAACTGGCTCTACTTTTGGCCATTCGAGTTGCTTCGCGAAACCGAACTACCGGTCGATAAGATTTTTTTCCTCTATGAGCATTGTCATCGAACTTTGCTACGCGCCCACTTTGGGCAGGCGGTTGATTTGGGCGCCCCGGTTAGCTCCCTGCCCCAGCACCGGGTTGCACCAGTTTGCCTGGCATCGATGAAACTCAAGACCGGCGCATTGATGGGCTTTGCCACCATTCTTGGCGGCGTCATTGCACGAGCATCGGAAGGTGCCTTGTTGATTCTGGATCAGTTCGGTCAGGACCTCGGCGTCTCGCTGCAGATGTTCGATGATTTGGGCAATCTCATCGGCAAATGCGAACCAGCCAAGCGGTATGAAGATCTTAGATTATCTCGACCCTCATGGGTCTGGGCATGCGCCGCAAAAAGCGCCAGCTCCAAAGCGTATGCTGAGTTCTGTACCGCAGTTGGCAGTTTACCGGATGCGCATAAATTGGAGTCATGGTCTGAGGCGCATAACCTTGCAGAACGGGTCCGTGTCTATGCCCGGGGTTATTTGGATGCCGCGTTTCGACAGTTAAAAGAGCGCCTTGACAGCGCCAACGTACGCTGGTCGAAACGTGCTTTTGAAGATCTACGAGAGCTCGGCGAGGAGATCGCAGTTGCCTATGGATAGAGTCTCTGCCGCTGTCATCGGAAGCGGTTTCGGCGGGCTCGCCCTAGCCATCCGTTTGCAAGCAGCCGGTTGTCACACGGTAATCTTTGAAAAACGCGATCAGCCAGGAGGCCGGGCGTATGTTTATCGTGACCAGGGCTTTACGTTCGATGCCGGACCAACGGTGATTACAGCTCCCGATTGTTTAACAGAGCTTTTTACCTTGGCAGCAAGATCAATGGCTGATTATGTCACGCTGCTGCCGGTTAAACCCTTTTATCGTCTATTCTGGCAGGACGGATTCAGCTTCGATTATTCGGCCGACCTAGTCGATGTCGAGCGACAGATCGCCAGCAAAGCACCGGGGGATTTGCACGGTTACAAGAGTTTTCTGAGATATTCCGAAAGAGTTTTCGAAGAAGGATATGTGAAGCTGGCGCATGTGCCATTTCTGGATTGGTCGAGTATGGCGAAGGTAGCGCCGCAACTGCTCCGGCTCAAAGCTTATCGATCGGTGCATAGTATTGTCGCCAAGTTTATTCAAGATCCGCATCTTCGACAGCTTTTTAGCTTTCACCCTCTGCTCGTCGGCGGCAATCCGTTTACCACCACGTCGATCTATACGTTAATTCATTGCTTGGAACGGAAATGGGGCGTGTTTTTCCCCAGAGGCGGCACCGGCGCACTCGTGCAGGGAATGCTGAAGCTGTTTCAGGAATTGGGCGGGAGAATTCGATTGGAGTCGGAGGTGTCCGAGATTCTAACCCGCGGCAATCGTGTTGTGGGGATCGCGACCAAAACCGGTGAGACACACGAGTGTGATTTAGTGGCCAGTAACGCCGATGTGGTGCATACCTACGATCACCTTCTGCGTCGCGAGCCGAAAATCCAGCACACGCGCAAAAGGTTGGCCGCCATGTCCTACAGCATGTCGTTGTTTTTGATTTACTTCGGTACGCGTCGCCAGTATTCAAACCTGCAACACCACAACATCATCTTTGGACCGCGTTACCGGGAGCTACTGAAGGACATATTCCGCCGCGGTCGGTTGGCAGATGACTTCTCGCTTTACCTGCATGCGCCGACACGATCCGATCCGTCGCTGGCGCCGCCGGGTTGCGAAGCCTTCTATGTGCTATCCCCAGTGCCTCATTTGGGCAAGCTGTCGGTGGACTGGAGCGTGGAAGGTCCGCGTTATGCCGCGCGAATCCTAGAGTACCTTGAGCGGCATTACATTCCAAACCTGCGCAATGAGATTGTCACGCAACGGATTTTTACTCCGCAGGATTTTCACTCAGAGCTGAATGCCCATTTTGGATCCGCGTTTTCACTGGAACCTCGTTTGATGCAGAGTGCGTATTTTCGGGTTCAGAATCGTGACGCAAATCTCATCGGCTTGTATCTTGTTGGCGCCGGGACCCATCCCGGGGCAGGAATTCCCGGGGTCGTAAACTCTGCCAAGGCCACCGCTGGGCTTATTCTGGATGACATCAGAAAAGCTGTGGTATCGCGCAGTTCTAACCAGGTGCAAAGATTATCCTATGCCTGAAGCAATGTCGCCGAAAGTCAAAGCGGCGTTGGACGAATGCCGCTGGATGATCACCAAAGGTTCAAAAAGTTTTTCGCTCGCAGCACGGCTTTTTGATTCGGGCACCAGGGATGCCGCTTTTTTTCTTTATGGCTGGTGCCGTTACTGTGATGATCAGGTGGACCGGGCGGGAATGGAGGAGAGCCGCGAACAACTTGAACAGCGCCTAGCCAAGCTCTCTGAGGTCACCCGGTCGGTCTTTTCCGGCGCCGCTCAGGAGCAAGCGGTATTTATCGCGATGCAGTACATCGTCCAACACTATTCGATTCCAGCTCATTATGCGTTGGAACTAATCGAAGGGATGGCGATGGATGCTCGTGGTACCCGGTACCAGACATTTAATGATCTTGCGCTTTATTGTTACCGCGTGGCCGGAACAGTGGGATTAATGATGTCTCACGTGATGGGGCTGCGCGATGAGCAGGCGCTTAAGCACGCAGCCGACCTTGGAATTGCAATGCAGCTTACCAACATCGCCCGGGATATTACCGAAGACGCATCAATGAGTAGAATATATCTGCCGTTGAAATGGTTAGAAGAAGCAGGTGTAAAGCCGGAAGAGATCGCCGCGCTAAAAAATCGCCCAAAACTGGCGCTAATAACGAAGCGGCTCCTTCAGGAAGCGGAACGGTATTATCTTTCAGGAGATGCCGGCTTGTGGCACTTGTCGTTTCGTTCCGCTTGCGCCGTGGCGGCGGCGCGGCATGTTTATGCCGAAATCGGATCACTTCTCCTGCGTAAAGGGCCGTCGGCTTGGGACCAGCGGAGCTATGTTACAGGCGCGCGTAAACTTTGGGTCATACTCTTCGGGGTGCTTCACGTAATCGCTTCTATCCCGGCTCGATTGATGCGGCCATGGTCTGCCGCACCAATTCATCGGGTCTGGCGGCATTCAGAACTCAGGTGATCTGGGAGAAATATAAATCGTATCAGGGAGATTGCTCGATGCACTATATCCCATGGCTATGTCTAATCGTCCAGGGCGCCATCGTCGCTGCTAGTTTGCTGGGCTACGGTATCTTCACTTCTCGCCCCGAGCTTCTGATACAACTCGACCCAGGCGCACGTTTTTTTACTTGGGCTTTTTATGGGTTTGCCGTCGGCAATATGCTGTTCGGCGGTCTTGCTGTCGTGGCGGAAGCGGTTTTGCGTGACCGGACGAGCGGTCTATGGGCCTTTGCCTTGATCTATTCGGTCAGTCTTGTCAGCGAACTACTTGGCACTACGTACGGAATCCCATTTGGCGCGTATTCCTATACCGCGCTGCTCGGTTTTAAATGGTTCGATCGCGTGCCGCTCTTGATTCCATTGAGCTGGTTCACGATGAGTTGGGCCTGCTGGGTAATTGCGCGGCAGCGCAGGGACGGGCGTTCGGCCGTAATTCTAGCCACGGCTCTCTTGGTCGCATGGGATCTTTTGCTCGATCCGGCGATGAGCAAAGTCACCAGTTACTGGATCTGGGGGCAAAGCGGCACCTACTACGGGATGCCCTGGATGAACTTGCTCGGCTGGGGCGTTACCGGGTTAGTGCTCTTCGTCATACTCTCCAAAATTGCGCCAGCGCCGTATAGCGAGCTGAGATTTGCAATTTCGGTATATATCATCAATTTCGCTTTGCCGCTTGGATTCTGTGTGTTGAATCAGTATTGGTTAGCGGTTTGGGCGGGTTTGGGCGCTATCGCAATTGCTTTTCTCGTTTTCGGCGGGAACGGAAGCACTCTAGCGGCGCGCGAGCTGCGAGACCTGCATCCGTCTGGTAGAGCGAGGGCATTGTCTTCACACGGAGAATGACGCCAAATTGCAATTGAAGAACCAACGTTGTCAGGGTAAATTACAGGTAATTGCTTTTTATACATTCACGCAGTTTAACGAGCCTGCTCACCGCCATTACCTCCATGAGGATCCGACCCGGTGACTCAGTCTGAACTGGCCGACTATCTTCAAACGCAGCGGACGGCCATCGATCGCGCTCTCGAGCAGTTTCTGAAGGTCTATGGCGGACAGACGCAAACAATTCTTCGAGCCATGCGATATGGGCTGTTTCCCGGCGGCAAACGAATTCGCCCGATCCTCACATTAACGGCGGGTGAAATGTTTGGCGCTAAACAGAAAGAGATTATGCCGTTTGCATGCGCCGTGGAGTTGATCCACGCTTATTCGATTATTCACGACGATCTGCCAGCGATAGATAATGATGATTTGCGCCGTGGCGAACCCACCGCACATAAAGTGTTTGGCGAAGGAATGGCCTTGCTGGCGGGAGATGGTCTGCTCACCGAGGCTTTTCATTTGATCTCCGGTCCAGAAGTCAGGCGGCTGCCTGCCGAGTTGGTGCTCCGGCTAATTCACGAATTATCCCATGCAGCCGGTGTGGCGGGCTTGGTCGGCGGCCAGGCAGTGGATTTAGAATCGGAAAACAAAGATGTCGATCTTGCTACGGTCGAGTATATCCATGTCCGAAAGACCGGCGCACTGATTCTTGCCGCGCTTCGCATCGGCGCCGAGATTGCGGGTGCAAAGACTGGTGAGTTGCGAAGGCTTTCCAAATTCGGCGAGTATTTAGGATTGGCCTTTCAAATCGCTGACGACGTTCTCGATAATATCGGAGAACCCATTGCGGGCGAGGGCGGCGAGTCGGGTCGCAATGAGTTCAAGAAGGCGACCTATCCATCAGTGGTCGGAATCGTTCAGGCGAACGAACGCTTGCAGGAACTGTTGAAATTGTGCGATCGGGAGCTGGTATCCTTCGGCGAGAGCGCGGCACGGCTCCGGGCGATCGCGAAACATGTCATTGCACGGGCTGTCCAGGATAAAGGGAGAGCGGCAGAGGAGAGTATTTCATAAATGGCTAACTTGCTTGACGGTGTCGAGTACCCCAAAGACATTCGCGGTTTGACGCT
>JAICEJ010000013.1 GCA_025924215.1 Candidatus Binatia bacterium | reverse complement strand
GGTCGACGGTTGGTTTCTGCGATCCCTTTCACTGGGTTCGATCATAGCGACGCCGCCTCATGATCAAGCGCGCTTTTTTGAACCGTTTCCGTAAAGTCGCTAGATCGATCGCATCCTGCGAGCAACCGCAGAATCCTGCGCAGCACATCACGACCACGCTTCGATCTCGCGTATTCGCTGCACGTTATCCACCTCCAGGACGGTGATAATGCCGTCACCGCGATTTCCCGTACGCGCCGCGCGATCAATCTGATGATTTCGTCACAGCGCTCCTCGGGCAAACTACTTCGATCTTCAGTGCCGCCAGCGAATGATAAAGCTCGACTGGACGGGTCGAATAGAGAGACGTCGGTCGTTCACTGCGTATTCCATGCACCTGGTAACAGGTCATTTCCCTTTGCCGGCGTTGTACAAATCGCGCATGAACTCGGCGGAGCATTCGTGCGAATCTAGGCGATGATCATTTTCAAGATTCACCCTTCTCTCACCGAAAAGACAGCGCCATGCGCTGTTTATCCGGAGCTTTAAACTGCGGACAACCCCCGACAAACCGTGCTTGTTTTACGGCCGACGCAGATCATCAATTTCGAACGAGCGCTCCGACGCCTGTGTCGATGTTGTCGCCTTCGGTTGAATCCAAATGACCAGAGCGCTGTTTGTTCCCCCAGCTCCAACCGCTGATCTCAGGGGCGTCCTCGCCGTGCTCGTAGATGTATTCCTTGTGATCTATGAGCGCATCGCGAAGCGCTTGTTTGGCGTAGGCCGCGCGCGCGCCTAGCTGCGGCAGCCGATCGATTACGTCTTGCACCAGATGATAACGGTCCAGATCATTGAGCACGCACATGTCAAACGGCGTGGTCGTGGTCCCTTCCTCCTTGTAGCCGCGCACGTGCAAATTGTCATGGTTGGTGCGCCGGTAGGTCAGGCGATGAATCAGCCAGGGGTAACCATGAAAAGCAAAAATGATCGGCTTGTTCTTCGTGAACAGCGCATCGAAGTCCTTGTCGCTCAAACCATGTGGGTGCTCATACGGCGATTGCAATGTCATCAGATTGACCACATTGATGACCCTGACTTTGAGCTCGGGAATATGCCGGCGCAGTAGCTCGACCGCTGCAAGCGTTTCGAGGGTCGGCACGTCGCCACAGCAGGCCATCACCACGTCCGGCTCATTGCCGCGGTCGTTGCTCGCCCATTCCCATATGCCGATACCCGCGGTGCAGTGCTTGACCGCCTGGTCCATATTGAGCCACTGCGGCGCCGGCTGTTTTCCGGCAATGATGACATTCACATAGTTGCGGCTACGGAGACAGTGATCGGTTACCGAGAGCAAGCAATTAGCATCCGGCGGCAGATAGACCCGCACGACCTCCGCTTTTTTATTGACCACGTGATCGATGAATCCCGGATCCTGATGGCTAAAGCCGTTGTGATCCTGTCGCCACACGTGAGAGGACAACAAGTAGTTGAGCGAAGCAATCGGCCTGCGCCAAGGGATATCGTTGCACACCTTTAACCATTTCGCGTGCTGGTTGAACATCGAGTCGACGATATGAATGAAAGCCTCGTAACAGGAGAAAAAGCCATGCCGGCCCGTCAGGAGGTAGCCTTCGAGCCAGCCCTGACACTGGTGCTCGCTCAGCATTTCCATCACCCGGCCGTCGGGCGCGAGTTTGTCGTCATAGTCGAAGCGCTCCGCCATCCAGGCGCGGTTGGTTACTTCGAGCACGTCCTGCCAGCGGTTCGAGTTGTTCTCGTCCGGACTGAACAGGCGAAAATTCTTGCTATCGAGATTGAGCTTCATCACGTCGCGCAAGTATCGGCCCTGAATCCGGGTGGCTTCAGCTGTTTCCGCCCCCGGTTCTGATACTTCTACTTCGTAAGTTCGAAAGTCCGGAAGTCGCAGCCCTCTAAGCAATATGCCGCCGTTGGTGTGCGGGTTCGCGCTCATGCGCCGCCCGCCTTTTGGCGCCAGCGCGGCGATTTCGCTCTTCAATCGTCCACCTTCATCGAACAGCTCTTCGGGCTTGTAACTCTTCATCCATTGTTCGAGAATCTTTACGTGAGCGGGATTGCTGTGCATTTCGCCCATGGGAACCTGATGGGAGCGCCAGTAATCTTCCGTGCGCTTGCCGTCGATCTCCTTTGGACAGGTCCAGCCTTTCGGGCTCCGCAACACGATCATGGGCCAGCGTGGCCGGTTTCCACTCCCCTTATCGCCTCTTGCTTCACTCTGGATCTGTTTAATCTCATCAACGACCCGGTCCAGGGTAGCGGCCATCAGTTGATGCATCTTTTCCGGTTCATGCCCTTCGACAAAATAGGGCGTGTAGCCATAGCCGCGAAACAATTGCTCCAGCTCCTCGTGACTGATCCGCGCCAGCACCGTGGGACTGGCGATCTTATAACCATTTAGATGCAAGATCGGCAGTACCGCGCCGTCGTTGGCCGGGTTTAAGAATTTGTTCGAATGCCAGCTCGTCGCCAATGCGCCGGTTTCCGCTTCTCCATCACCGATGACACAAGCGACGATCAGATCAGGATTGTCGAAGGCAGCGCCATAAGCATGCGCAAGGGAATAGCCCAATTCGCCACCCTCATTGATTGATCCGGGGGTTTCGGGGGCCACGTGGCTGGGTATACCGCCTGGAAACGAGAATTGCTTGAAAAGCTTCTTCATTCCTTCCGCATCGGTTGAAATGTGAGGATAAACTTCGCTGTAGGTTCCCTCCAGATAAGCGTTGGCGACTAAAGCAGGTCCTCCATGCCCCGGACCCGTGATGTAAATCATGTCCAGGTCGCGCGCCTTGATTGCCCGATTGAGATGAGCATAGATAAAATTAAGGCCCGGCGTAGCTCCCCAATGACCCAACAGACGCGGCTTGATGTGCTTTTTGCTGAGCGCTTGTTTCAACAGCGGATTGTCATAAAGATAAATCTGGCCAACCGATAAATAATTCGCTGCGCGCCAGTAGGCATCCAGCAGCTTCAACTGCTCCTTCGATAGTGTATCCGCCATAATGTTCTCCTCTCTAGTTAACTTAGCCGACAGAACCGTCAGCGCAATGGAGTTTCCAATCAATTGCCAAAAACTAGGATGCGTGAGCTCCACGGAACGAGTCGACATTCCATGCTTTCACCGCCATCGCTGGCCAGTAGCCGGCCGCCGCAACGCACAATGCCCGAGCAAGGATAAGTCAACATTAGTGTTGGACAATTGACTGATGATGAGGAGATGCCGGGAGCGTTGTCACAACAATCTGTGGTGCGATTGCGCCGAAGTCGCTTGATGGATTTCAATGTGACTTCGTTCTTTACGACTTAATACCCCGGCAAGGCCGCCGCTGCGGGATGAAATAGCGTCGTATAATCGATCCGCGTCGGCGACAGGCCTTGCTCATGCCCATATTGGGTCATCGCCTCAAGCACGGTTCTGTTATTCTCGATGTTGTACGCCCAATAGTTTTCGCCCATCAGATCACGCTGCTCGGCCACGGCGGCAGCCATCCACGAATAGATGATGATTTGCGGATCCGCGCCTTCGAGACGTTCAAAGGCGATATCGCGCGACCGGCGAAACGCATCTAACAGCGCGACCGGCGCGCTCGGATTGCGATCGACGAATTTCTGCTTCAGTGTGACGATGTGGCTGGTGGGAAAAATCCCGGTCTTTCTAAAGTAATTTTGCTCCTCGCTGCGATAGTCACGAAATAGCCGGCGGGTGCGCGGATCGCGCACCGAAATTGACCGAAGAATATTGGGGCCGATGACCGCGTCGAGCTTTCCTTCGACGAGCAGCTTGTCCAGGATGGTATCGGCATCGCCGGCGCCGTCGAGCTTCTGGATGCGAATGCCCTCGGCCACGCCTTCTCTCGTCACGCGCGGCGCCAACCAGTCGATATTTTTTAAGTCGACGCCGTAATAATGCTGCAGCGCGCCGCGCGCCCACACCCCCGCCGTGTTGTCCCACTGCATGATGCCGACCCGTCGTCCTTGCAAATCTTTCGCCGTCTCGATGCCGGCTTTGCTGTTGACGAAAATATAAGCCAGGCGAAATTTTCGATTGGGAAATGCTGGGATGGAGATATGTGGCACTGCCTCGGCGCAGGCACGCACTCGCGCCGCGAAGCCGCAGTCCCAGGCGTCAGCCGCCGCTTCATTCGGCACGAACTCCCAGTCAAAGCCTTCGATTTTCACTGTGCCGTCGGTGATCGGAATGTTGGTATCGATGGTCGGCTCGCGAAAATAGAATTTTAGTTTCGGTCTTGCCATGTTCTTGTTCTCCTTTCGTCGGTAATCGCAAGGTGCTGCGGCAACGGTCAGCTTTTATCATCTGTCTTTTCCGGCGCAAAGCCGGCTGGAAAATTGTTTTCTTTTCGGATAGCTGTTAGCCGAGCATGAGACAGATTGATCCGATCGGACGCCATACCAGACCGATCTTCAAGTCGGATACTGGAGGAGTTGGTTTGTTCCGGTAATCTGCGGCATAAACTCAGCGATTGGCACGTCAACAAAGAGGAGAAGCTCATGGCAACCCTAGCTGAATTACAAAAAACCGTGAAGGGATTGGTGATGCCGATTCCGGCAGTATCCTCGACGAGCTCGCCACATTCACCCCGGCGCCAAAGAAAAAACTCGCGGTGTAGAGCGCCTATCATCGATCGAGCGTAAAACTGGGAAAGGCGAAAGGACTAGAGAAATGGCTCGTCAGTACAAATGCATCTCCGGCGATGGACACATCGATCTCAACCCGGATATCTGGCGCGATCGTGTTCAAGCAAAGTATCGCGAGCGAGCGCCCAAGCGGGTGAAAATGCCCAACGGCTCGGACGCGGTCGTCATCGACGGCGGCAGGCCAAACACCATCGGTATCACTCGCAGCGTTCGCGTCGCTCACGCCGACCTTGCCAAGCAAGTGCCGACCTTTGAAACCTGTGCCGGCACGGGCACGCCGGAACAACGACTCGCCGAACAGGATCAGGACGGCATCGATTGCGAAATCCTTTTTTCGCAGATCACTTTCGTTCTGCGACAGACCAAAGACGATGAGTTTTATAAGGATTGCATACGCGCTTATAACGAATTTCTCGGCGAAGAGTATATGGCGCCAGCGCCGGATCGTTTGGTTTGCATGGGCACATTGCCCGTTACCGGCGTCGATGATGCGATTAAAGAAATGGAACACTGCGCCAAGCTCGGCATAAAAGGCGTAAAGCTCGACCGCTATCCGAGCGGCAAAAGTTACCCGACGCCTGAAGACGACAAATTCTGGGCGGCGGCGCTCGAGATTGGCATGGCGCTCACCAACCATAACACCGGCACCATGGGATCTGGGAAAGGCGAGCCCGATTATCTTTACCCGAAAACTCCAGGGCACGACGTGCACCAGAAAGATGCCTTTAAATTTTTCACCCGCTTCACCAACGATGCCATGACCGGGAGCCTGCAGATGGCCTTCGCCGGAGTGTGGGATCGCTTTCCCAAGCTGCAATTTTATTGGGCGGAAACCATGGTTGGGTGGTTGGAATATGGTCTGTGGCAAATCGACGATCATTACCGCCGCTACATTGGCATGATTCACGACAACTGGGGGCTCAGTAGATTGGACCGCGTGCCGAGCGAGTACATCAGAGACCGCAACTACTGGGGATTCCTTCACGATCCCGTCGGTGTCCGGCGCCGCGCTTGCATCGGCTACGACAAAATCATGTGGGGCACCGATTTCGCCCACGCCGCCAGCGAGTTTCCGAATTCACAAAAGCACTTGGAAGAAGACTTTAGAGGCGTGCCGGAAAATGAGAAGCAAGCGATGACGGTGGATAACTGCGTTAAATATTTTCGCTTGAACGATTGAACCCAAACGACTGCAACTGTTGAAACAACCGGAACTGTTCCGATATTCCAACGGTTCCAATCGTTCCAATTGACTCGGAAGGGTTGCTGCGGTTGTAGGAGTCACTTAATGAGCGATGTAGGAACGACGCACGAAGATCTCGAGCGCTTTCTCGCCGAGCACCATCTGGTCGGCGCTGGCCTCAAACGTGACGGGCGCGCCGCGCCGCGGCAGGGAAACACGGCTGCGCACTGGGAGTGGGATGGGATTTACCGCGGCCTAATGCGCTCGGGCGAGATCGTCACTGTCGGTCCGAACGGCATGACCGGCATGCGCTCGGTCGTCGGTATCGAAGCGCGTAAGTTTCCGATCTGGATGAACGCGCAGATCCTTATGCCCGGTGAGCGCACCCAGGCGCATCGCAACTTGCGCAGCGAAACTCGCCTGGTCTGCCAGGCGCCAAAGAATGCTGTTTTCGTGTGCGAGTATGAAGCCTACCCCATGGAGCGGGGCGACGTGGTGATCAGCCCCGCCTGGACATTCCACGATCATTGGAACCAAGACACGACGCCGGCGATCTGGATCGACGGTTACGATAACGGCTACAACCCCAATGTAAACATCAACGAGCGCATGCCCAACGATGAGCCTTACGAAGAGATAAAAAAACCGCCGGCGTACGGCCAACGCACGCTTGGACTGGCGCGTCCCCTATCGAACGCTACACCGTTTCCACTGCCGCCGGTGCG
The DNA here is from genome assembly GCA_025924215.1 of Candidatus Binatia bacterium. Classification (GTDB taxonomy): domain Bacteria; phylum Desulfobacterota; class Binatia; order UBA9968; family UBA9968; genus WHTF01. The sequence goes on along the minus strand of JAICEJ010000013.1, from coordinate 20,249 downwards.
CTATCCGTGGGCCGATACCCATGCGGCGTTGACGGCGCTTAGGGAAAACGGCGAGAGTGATCTTTATGATGGAATCATGATCATGCTCGCCAGCCCGGTGGACGGCGGACCGACCTTGCCGACGATTGCCTGGCAAGCTCAGCTATTATCAACGAAACAAAAAACCCTGCCGCACCGGCACAACAGCACCACCTTCTATTTCGCCTTCGAGGGTGAAGGCGCGGTGGTCATCGAAAACGAGCGCCTGCAATATCATCAGGGCGATATCTTCGCTGTGCCCGCCTGGACCTGGCACCACCACGAAAACACCAACGACAAGGACACGATTCTCTTTTCCATCGATGACTGGCCCGCCATGACAAAGCTCGGTTTCTACATGAAGGAAGAAGCCAAGGGATTTTGAAAGCCGGTCACAGTTAAGATCAGTTACCCATTGGGGAGGGCAGGTTTGAAACCTGGCCCCCCGTCATTCCGGTGTTCACAGTTTCCCCTAGAGTCCTGAACCAGTTTCGTATAAGAGAAACAGCACCATGAGCCTTGCCGCATCCAAGCCGACTGTTTCTGCGGCTCCTGCCAAAGTCGCCGTGCGTCTGGCGGCGTTGTGGAAAACCTATCCCGGCGGCGCAAGCCCTGCGGTCAAGGATCTTTCCCTCGACGTGCTGCACGGCGAGATAGTCACTCTGCTTGGTCCGAGCGGCTGCGGCAAGACCACGACATTGCGCATGGTCGCGGGGTTGGAGACCCCCGACGCCGGCGATATTTTTTTCGGCGAGCAAGCGGTCGTTATCAGTTCGCGGCGAATCTCTCTGCCGCCCAATAAGCGCAACGTCGGAATGGTCTTTCAATCCTACGCCATCTGGCCGCACATGACGGTGGCGCAAAACGTCGCCTTCCCCCTCAAAGCGCGCAGATTTCCGAAGAATGAAATCAAAGATCGCGTGCTGCGCGCGCTTGATCTCGTCGGCCTGGCGGGATACGAAGATCGTCCGGGCCCGCTCCTGAGCGGCGGCCAACAACAGCGAGTCGCGTTTGCCCGCGCGCTGGTTACTGAGCCGCGCGTTCTGCTGCTCGATGAACCCTTCAGCAATCTGGACGCCAAGCTGCGCGAGCAGATGCGCATCAGCGTGAAGCTCTTACAAAAACGGCTTCACATTGCGATGTTGTTTGTCACCCACGATCAGATCGAAGCGCTGAGCCTGTCGAACCGCATCGCACTGATGAATTTCGGAGTCGTGCAGCAACACGGCGATCCGCGCCTGCTTTACGAAAAGCCAGTCAATGAATTCGTGCGCGACTTCGTCGGCAGAACCTTGCTCTTCAAAGGCACAGTGCAAAGCAGCAATCCGTCCGGGCAGATGGCGATTGCACTCGCCGGTGCGCGCGACTGCGTCGTCTTCGGACGCTGCTACAACCCGGGCGGTATGAAGAATGGCGCTTCGGTGTATATTGGCGTTCGTCCCGAAGATGTCGACATTCAGGCTGCGCTCGGCGCCGACGCCCCTGCAGGCATGATCGGCGGCATAACCCAGGCCGCCCTTTTCGTCGGCGAGCGCATCGAGTATCAGGTGGAGGTCGACGGCCAGGGGATGATCATGATCTACGGCGAACGCCACAAGCCGGTCGATGAAGGCAGTAAAGTATGGTTGAAGCTCCGCCCCGAAGGCCACACGGCGTGGGCATCGGATTGGTCGCACAAAGAAGAGTGATCGGCTTTGGGTATGCCACAGGCCCAAGGCAATCGGAATCTTTGGAGGAAATAGCTCATGCTGGATAATCACGCGCAAAAACACCACCGGAGCCTCGATACAAGGATTGGGAGTGTCGCGGGGCGTTGCCCTACCCGCCTGCTCGTTTTGCTGGTGCTTTTCTTTTTCAGAGCGCCTGCGGCATTTGCCGCAGCCGCGCCGCAAGCATCCGCCAATTTCGAGCAGGAATGGGCGAAGCTGATCGCTGCCGCCAAGCAAGAAGGCACGCTCTCGGTCGCTTCCGGAGGCGCTCCCTCGCGTCAGTACCGGCCAGTAATGGATGCCTTTACCAAGAAGTTCGGCATCAACGTAGAAGTCTCCACCGGCAACGCCATCGACACGGTCAATCGCGTGCTCGCCGAACGTAAAGCCGGCAGATACACCGTCGACGTGGCGTTGATCAGCGTGCGCGAAAACCAGCAACGGCTGGTGCCCTCGGAATCTGTGATGCCTTTTGCGCCATTGCTGATTCATCCCGAAGTAGTGAACACTTCGCTTTGGTATGGCGGCAGGCATTGGTACGGCGACAAAGATTCAAAGTTCGCTTTTATCTATCATGCGGCGGTCGAGGACCAGTACGAAGTCTGGTTCAACAGCGACAAGCTCAAAGAAGCCGATATCCTCAGCGTCAAGAAACAAACCGACATCTTCGACCCGCGTTGGAAGGGCAAAATCCAGGGCCAGGGAATGGGCGATCCATCCGGGATTCGCCAGATGATCGATTCCTACTTCGAGCCGGACCGCGGCCCGGATTGGGTTAAAACCTATCTAACCAGCGCCGGCGTAACCTTCTCCGACGACCGCAGAATTTTGGAGACCTGGCTGGTCGGCGGCCGATTTTCCGTGCAGTTCGTCTCCACCGCCGAGGAAGAGCTGCGCGCATTGGCCAAGAAGGGTTTACCAGTCAAGCAGGTGTTCTTACCCAAAGAGGCGGGCATGATCCGGGCCGCCGGATCCGGCTGCTGCATCTCTGCTTTCGCCAACCCGCCCCATCCAAACGCGGCGAAACTCTTCGTCAACTGGTTCCTGTCCAAGGAAGGCCAAACGCTCACCCACATGATGATTCCCAATATCGACCGCTCATCGTTGCGCACTGACGTGCCAGTCGGCCAAGTGGTCGCCGATCAACAACGCAAGCCCGGCAAGCAGTATATCTTCCCCGACGCCGAGCCCGGCATCGGGGCCAAGCACGAAGAAGCTCAGAAGTGGATCTTCAAGATTTGGGAATCCCGACAGAAATAAGAAACTGTTTCAAACGTTCCAACAGTTCCAAAATGTTCCATCGTTAGCAACCAGATAGCACTGCATGGATCGAAACACCCCGAACGATTGGAACCACTGGAACCTCTGGAACTAATTAGCTGCCGTGGACCAATCCCCCACCCTGGAGCAATTGACCATCGAGCGACGCGCAGTGGCGCCGCGTCTGACCAAAGGTCATTTTATCATGGCCGTGCTGCTTATCTCGCTCGGCTATTTTCTCATCTGGCCGGTGCTCATTCTGTTAATCAACAGCTTCAACGCCGCCAATGACTGGTTTGTCGAGCCACGGCGGTGGGGAGTCAATCACTGGATCAATGCCTTTCATCGTCCCGGCCTGATCACTTCCCTTGGCAACTCACTGCTCGTCTGGTTTCTGACCGTTAGCATCAGCTTCCCCATCGGCGTCGCCATCGCCTGGCTGCTGGCGCGCACCAAAATTCCCTTCAGCCACACGCTGGAATTTCTTTTCTGGGTTTCTTACATGGTGCCGGCGCTGCCCACGACGATCGCCTGGATTACCTTGCTCGATCCCGATATCGGCGTGATCAACGTCGGATTGAAGAATCTTTTTCACTTGGAGCACGGACCGTTCAATATTTTTAGCGTGCCGGGAATCGTCTGGGCCAACTTGATGGGCCACGGCATCTCGATCAAAGTCATGCTCTTGACCCCGGCGTTCCGCAACATGGATTCCACCCTCGAGGAAGCCGCCCGCGTCGGCGGCGCAAGCAATTTAAGAACGCTTTTCAGAGTCACCCTACCGCTGATGATCTCGCCGATGGTGATGGTTTTCGCCCTGCAGCTGCTGCGCGTATTTCAATCGTTTGAAACGGAATACCTGCTCGGCATGCCCTTCGGTTTCTTCGTCTATTCGACCAAGATTTTCGCCTTGGTGCGAAACCAGATTCCCAACTATGGCGAGGCCACCGTGCTGGCGAGCCTCACGTTGCTGATGATTGCGTTGATCATTCCGCTCCAGCGCTGGATTTTACAACGGCGCCGCTACACCACGATTACCGGCAGCTTCCGTCCCGGCCTAATCGATCTCGGCCGATGGAACTACGTTACGTTGGGCGCGATCGCATTATTGCTCGCGCTCTTGACGGTGGGGCCGCTGGCGATCCTGGTGCTGGGTAGCTTCATGCAGCGAATCGGTTACTTCGTCTTGGGATATACCCTCGATCACTGGCGCTTCGTCTTGAGCGATCCGGTGTTCGTCAAGGCATTGCGGACGACCCTGATACTGGCCGTGACAGCGGCGGTTTGCAGCCCGCTCATCTTCTCGGTGCTCGCTTATATCCTGGTGCGCAGCCGTTTGCCCGGACGGGGCGCGCTGGATCTGATGATCTGGAGTGCCGGCGCCATTCCCGGCATTCTCGCAGGGCTCGGCCTGTTATGGGTGTTCATCGGCACGCCCGGACTGAACTTTCTGTTCGGCACTATCTGGGCGCTGATCATCGTCGTCATCCTGCAAGGTAAGACCACCGGCGTCAACATCATGAAGGGCGTGCTGGTGCAAGTAGGCGCCGACATGGAAGAGGCTGCGCGTGTCTCCGGCGCCGGCTGGATCAGAACCTATTGCCGCATCTGGCTGCCGCTCTTGATGCCTACCCTGATTTTGCTGGCGGTGATGAATTTCGTCAGCGCCGCGGGCGCCACCAGCAGCATTATTTTGCTTGCTTCCCGCGACACCATGACCCTCTCGCTGATGGCATTGGAGTTGTCTTCCGCGGCGGTCAGCAATCGCGAAGCCGCGAGCATCATCAGCATTTTTATAATTCTGTTTACCGTCGCCGGCGCTCTTGTCGTCCGCTATTTCGGTGCCCGCCTGGGGGTTCGCCACGACATGCATGCCATTGAAGGCGCTCCACAAGCGGCCCTGCAGATGCGAAATCAGTAGGGTGCTCCCAGCTGTAAAACTGTGCTTGCTACTCTCGAAAAGCGCATTTGGTTTCTGTTTACAAGCAACCGCAATCAGGAGTAGTATCCGGCCGGTCTTATGATAATGGGAATTTTATCATTCCTGATTTCGTTTCTGCTCGCCGCCAATGCCTTGGCTAATCCCTATCTGGCCAAACCAGGGGAAAAGCCTCTTTCAATGCGCGTATCCACGTGTGCGGTGTCCGGCGGTTTCGTGCATCTCTACACCGCGCTGGATAATGGTTTATTCGACAAATACGGCATCAAGCTCGAGAATATTTTTATCCGTGGCAGCGCTCAGAATCTCACCGCTCTTGCCACTGACGAAGTCCAGTTTACCTATTGCGCCTCGGACGCGATCATCCCAGGTATGGCAGCCGGCATAGACGTGAAAATCGTTGCTTCGCCTCTGGTAAAGCTGCCTTACGTGCTGGTCACTCGCAAAGAAGTCAGGCGGCCTGAGGATCTCACAGGGAAAGCGCTCGGCATCGCGCGCGCCGGCGACCTGAGCGACCGGTTGTCGCGTGCGGTCGTGAAAAGATTAGGCATAGCGCCTGAGGCCGTGACGATCCGGCCCATCGGCGGCAGCCAGGGCGAGCGCTACCAGGCGATGGCCGCAGGGATCGTCCATGGCGTGATCATCACACCGCCCCTGGATGTCCGGGCCAAGAACGAGGGCTACAACGTCATGTTCCGCTTAATCGAATTGAACATTCCGTTCATCTATAGCTCGCTCCATACCAGTCATAAAATGCTGCGCGAGCGTCCCGAGATTGTCCAGCGCACGGTCGCGGCCTTCGCTGAAATTATCCATTTCGTCGAAAAAAATCCTGACAAAGCCAAAGCCTCTATCGGCAAAGCCATGCGCACGAAAGATCCGGAAGCGCTGCAGTCCGCCTATGACGTCTACGCCAGGGAAATTCTCGATCGCACGATGGTCGTTCCCGGCAAAGCAGTTGCCGATACCATCGAGCTCGCCCGCGAAAGCGGCGCGCCTGTCAGAAGGAAAGCGGAAGAAATCTACGACAACAGCTTTGTAAACAATCTGGAAAAAAGCGGGTTTTTAAAAGAGATCTGGGGTACCGAGAACTACAAGCGCTGATCCAGCCGATCTCGACTGCGCCCGCATCGTAGCGCTACTTGTTTTAGTTGGTAGAAGTTTTACCTAGGAGCTCTACCTTGACGGTGCTGTCGCAGTAATCGACTATTCCGGCATCGGTGCTCAGTTTTGCACTTTAAGCGCATTAATGACGCTTTGCACACCGGGCGCATTCCACGCGATCTTGACCGCCTGCTGACGTGCATCCAACGACTGCACCGTTCCGGTGAGGTAGACTGTGCCTCTGCTGGATACCACCTTGACTCCGGTCAAATCCACTTTCTTATCGGCGAGAAGTCTGTCTCGCACTGATTTCGACAGCGCTTCGTCTTGCGCAGTTTGCGCAGTCGGGATTTCCACGGTAGCTTCGCTTCTCATCATTCGACAACCCAAAACCAACGGCGGAATTAACAACGCGACGGCGAACGCAAAGTGACCGGCGATTTTCATAGCTTCTCTTTATCACACGCAGAAATTTAGCGTAGCTTTCGTGGATCACTAAAGCTATTACGTATCAACGGCCTTGAACGTGAGAACGAAGCATAGAGTGTGATTCTGCGGACTGCCATCGACATTCCAACAAAGATTGCCCATGTGTTCCGTAAGTCCGATGTGGCGCGAGTAGCGAACGGTGTCCGGATTCGTAGCACTAACGGTTCATGAGGAGATTGTTACCACTTTGGAACGTAGTAAAAACATAGGGCATGATTCTCAAACTGATCGGCTTGGGGGATTTGAAGCTCAAAGTTGATCGGTCACTCGCAACGAAATTCTGCCGAGTAGCTCGAGAAGAGAATTCGATAAATGGAATCGCCATTGGAGCCTGAGCTGCCGATTTGCGATGCGCATCATCATCTCTGGGAGCGGCCACCGGGCGGCTATATGCTCGACGATTTGCTGCAGGATTTGCGCGCCGGGCATAATATTGTCTCGACTGTGGCGGTTGAATGCCGCTACGGTTATCGCAGGGACGGCGTGGATGAATTAAAGCCGGTTGGCGAAGTAGAATTTCTCGAAAGCATAGCCGATCGAGTTGCCACTGATCCGACGATCACACCTCGCGTTGCCGCCGCGATCGTCGGACATGCAAATCTCCTTTTGGGCGACGCCGTCGCGCCGGTACTCGAAAGGCACATGGCAGCCAGTCCGCGCCGGTTCCGCGGCATTCGTCACTCGACCACATGGGATGCGAGCGATATGTTGCGCAGCGAAGCGCCACGAGGGCTACTTGGCGATAGCAAATTTCGTCTGGGTTTTGCTTGGCTGGGAAAGTTAGACCTCAGCTTTGATGCGTGGGTGTATCATCCACAGCTGACCGAGGTTGCAGAGCTTGCGCGAGCGTTTCCGTCTGTGCCGATTATACTGAATCATATCGGCGCGCCAGTTGGAGTGGGCCCGTATGCCGGGAAGCAGGCTGAAGTTTTTCAGCTCTGGAGCAGCGGCATCGTCGAACTTGCCAAATATCCCAACGTGGTGGTGAAATTGGGCGGCGTCGGCTCAATGCGTTCCGGTTACGACTGGCATGAGCGGGCGGTCAAGCCGTCATCGCTAGAGTTAGCGAAAACTCTGCAACCGTACTTCGAGCATTGCATCGAGAAATTCGGTGTTGATCGTTGCCTGTTCGAGAGCAATTTCCCAGTGGAAAAACTTGCCAACACATATGTCAATCTTTGGAACGCCTTCAAGCGCTTGACGGAAAGTTACACTATCGGTGAAAGAGCGGCGCTATTTCATGACACAGCCGCGCGAGTTTACCGCATTGGCTAACCCTTTGGAGTCGTGTTTAGTAAACTAGGGTCTCCAGAAGTTCGTTTATTCATGCGTTGCTCGACAATAATGAACTCAACTGACGCGCCACCTCGTCAGCCATACTCCGGCACTTACCATAATCTGCCCAATGTAGTATGGAAACCGCAAGACCAGGCCAACTGAATGAAAATCAAACGATCGATCCTTCACGCATTGGCGGGATGCCTCCTTACAGTAGTGTGGCTTGCCGGTTGCGCTAAATCGATTAAGCAGGACGAGAATCTGGCCGCCCAAAGAAGCATCGAGTTCGCCCGCATCGTGCTGGTCAACAAGGACTTCGATCAAGGCTACGAGTTACTTTCCGATAACGGCAAGCGCCATATCTCGTTGGCAATATTTAAAGAGACCATGATCCGCCTGCATCCCCGCGGTTTTCCCACTAGCGTGACGGCCAAGGAATATCAACCTATGCCCGGTGAGAATGCGTTGTGGATTTATCTGACTGGAGAGAACCCCGAAATGCATTACCGCATGACGATGGAAGCCAACCCGTCCGGGGATTATAAAGTGCTGGGAATTGACAGCGGAGTCGTCGGTCGAATGTTCTCGTCCGCCAGTGACAAGAAAGAATTCGCAGAAGTTATCAGCACCCGGCCCTGAGTTTTTCGCGCGCGCCACGAGCGTATGAAGCGCGCGCGCCACCGCGAGAAAGCCCGCGCGTTCAGACTCGAAGGTAAGTCAAACAAACCTCGAGACCAGCACCCAAACGCGGCTGCCCGATTATGTTCGTGCTCACCCTCTCGCAAACAAGCGAGTGGTTAATCTTTCTGCGAGTCCAGAGATAACTGCGCAGGTTTCTCAACCGAGGCGCGCCGTACCGGCCAACTCATCTTGGGGCCAGATCAGGCGGCTGCGCCAAGGTTGTAGCTATTCCACGGCAATCGCCAGTCCTCGCAAACGCAGGTGAATATCAGCTCGTGGCGTTGTAAGTTTTTCAGAATGGTTTCATCGCCGAATGTGAAACCCGCACTTAGAGAAAATAAAAAGATCGGCAACCAAGGGCAATCCAAGTCTTGCGAGCGCGAGGAGAAGTAATCCCGTGAAGAGAGCCACTGTAGCTAACAATCGTGTTCCTGTCTTGTAGACTAAAAGGAGCTACTCAAACTGAAAGGTTATCATGAACTTTCCATCGGAGCACGACTTTGGTCTACTGATGTTTCAGCTCTTCATCATCTTGACGGCCGCGCTAAGCCTCGGCGAACTGTTTCGGCGATTCGGTCAAGCGCAGGTCATCGGCGAAGTCACCGCGGGCATTCTGTTAGGTCCTTCAGTCCTAGGCGCCCTTTTCCCCGGGCTTTACGGCTCTTTGTTTCCACCTTCTCAAACTCACCTTTTGGGCACACTGGCTTGGCTCGGCAGTGTGTTTCTGCTCCTGGTTGCCGGTATCGAAGTTGATCTGGCTGCAATTCGCCGGGAACGGCGAGTGATTTTCTCGACTAGTTTCTTCAGCATCTTGGTGCCATTCGCATTGGGATTCGGATTTGCCATGGGGCTTCCGGACGGTTATCTGAGAGATCCTTCTCAACGGCTTACTTTCGCTCTTTTTGTTGCCACGGCGCTCTCGATCTCCGCGATCCCCTTGGTCGCAAAGATTCTGATGGATTTAAATCTCCTGAAGACATCGTTAGGACAAACCATAGTGGGTTCCGCAGTGATTAATGACCTCGTTGGTTGGATGTTTTTCGCGATAATTCTGACAATGATCACCGGAAGCGTCGGCAGTGAAATATCCGTAATTGGAATTGCGCTCCTCACTTTGGGTTTCAGCTTTCTGACGCTCACGGCCGGGAAATATCTGGCCCAGCGTCTTTTTGCAGCTTTTCACCGCCGCGGCTTTCCTCACGAGGGAATTTTGGGGCTGGCTGTCCTGGTAGCATTTTTTTGTGCCGCGGTGACGCAGTGGATCGGCATTCACGCTATCTTCGGCGCGTTTCTAGCAGGCGTGATGATTGGCGAGACCGGCGAGATTATCAACCGCACGCGAGAGACGTTGCGTAATGTCGCCTTCTACGTTTTCTCGCCCGTGTTTTTCGCTTCAATGGGATTACAGGCAAACTTTATAGCCGACTTCGACTGGCTCCTGGTCGGCGGCACGATTGCCTTGGCCTGTATCGGTAAAGTGAGCGGCGCCACCTTGGGCGCGATTGTCGCCGGTAGGCCGCGCCGCGAGGCGCTGACCATCGGCTTCGGGCTTTTGCCACAGGGAGCTATGGGGATGATTCTGGCCTTTTTGGCTTTACAATACGGCTTAATCAGTGACCCAATTTTTGTTGCGCTGCTGCTTGCGGCCATCGCTACTTCCGTGCTTGCAGGACCGCTCATCCAGGCCATGGCCCCGGCTTTGAAACGGACGCTGAAAACATGAGAAGAACATTAGTTCGCATCGGTTCACGCGGCTGACTCGCGAAGGATCTTGCCGGTTCTCGGTCATCGGAACCTCAGGAATCATAAGACAAGTCTTCCGGATATCGAGGCTGCGCTTGAGATGATCTCGGGCCGCCGAACTTGTCGCCGACCATCGGCGGATCGTCGTACGATCCGGCGATCCGCTCCTCTCCGATTCGGGTGAAGCTTATCGGATCCTGAAGATCGCAGGATTCGACCTTTTTACAGAAACCGATGCAGTGCTTTTTATTACCTGCCAGACTTTTAACCAGTTTAGCTAAAAGAGAGTGGAACGACTGAACCGAAGCGCAGCGGCAGGATCGCTACAAACTTCTTTGTGCCATGATGCCGGCACATGCAGGCGGCGTCCATTCGCCAATTGTTCCGACAAGACAGAGATCCCGACTCACACGAAGCTCAAGCGTATCCTGACAGGTGACCAAGGCTATTTCTCTCCCGCCAGGAGCCTTCCCCAGCCTTTAACGCGCGGGATGATACCGGGACGCACGAGATCGTTCCATACTTCGGCGCTCATGTTGGTGAAAGCCGGTTTGCCAAATTCATCCTCGATAGCCGGGATTACGTGCAGCGACATCGCGGCGCCCCCGGGCACTGAGATCGCCTCGGCTTCCGGCCAGTTTCTCGCCGCCTCTCGGCCGACATCCAGCGCCAGTTCCAAGCCTTGTTCCAACGTCATGGCGAAAGAATCCGACGCCCATTGATTGCGCTTTGTCATGCCCACGACCTCGAGCCCGGCAGCCTCGAGGTACCGTTTGATTGCCTCATTGACTGGGTCCGCCCAGCGGCTGCCGATCGCGAGCTTCATTAATCCAAGATGGTTCATGGCTGCAATCAGCGCCTCGAGCGGAGCGTCGGCGGATATTCCGGTTCTCTTTTTCGTTTCGCGCAGCAATTCGAGCACCCTCGGGCGGGTCAGCATCGCGGAAATAGGCGCGCCGCTAAAGATGATATGATCGACCTTCTCTTTCACCAGCCGGTCGACACAAGTCCAGTAATTCTGAATCGCCTTCTCGACGCCTTCTTTCGTATAATTCTCGAGCCCGAGCCCCGTGGAGATCTCGATAAAATCGAGGGGCAACAACCGATAGAGCTGATAGCTTCGCGCGCGCTGTACTTCTTCGTGGGCGCGGGGCTGGATCACTCCGTAACGAAAACGCGGCAGAAGTTTATTGACGTAGTCGGTCATAAGCAGCTCCTTGAGATTCTTGGACGATGCGAAGCCGGATACCTAGCGAGCCGTAGCTTCCTTCTATTTCTCGTACAACCGTTTGACGAAACCGCTCGCCTCGATTTCCCGCGCGATCTTGTACGAGACGAATTGTTCCGGATCGGCGTTCTTCGCCGCCGGCGTGGTGCTTGAAAGCTCCGTCAGAATGGTACGAATTCCCTCCAGTGTCGGAATTGGCATCGCCAGATATTTTTCCGCGATCTCATTGTAGTTATGCTCCAGTACCTCGCGATCGTCGGTCCGGGTATATTTTTTCAGCACCGCCAAGGCGGCTTCTTTATTGCGCTTGAAGTCATGGATCGCCTCGATGTAAGCGAGCATGAACCCTTTGACCGTCGCTTCGTTCTTTTGCAGATAAGATTTGGTGGTACCGATGGCCGACGTCGGATAATCGAGCCCCAGATCCGCGAGGTCCCCCAGTTCGCGAAAGCCCGATTTGCGCGCGATGAGCGAGGATGTGCCGCTCGTCACCCCGGCGTCAAGCATTTTGGCCTGTAAGGCGCGTGCCGTGTCCTGGGATGTGCCGATTTGAAGAATATTGACGTCGCGCTCCGGGTTCAGCCCCCATTTTTTAAGCGCCAGCCGGATCGCAAAATCGGATGTCGCGCCGTAGCGGCTGACGCCCAATTTCTTGCCCTTGAGCTGCAAGGGAGTGGAGATTTCCGGCGTGCTGAAGACCTTGAAAACAAATCCATTAATGAGAGCAGCGATGAGAACGGTGTCGGCGCCTTGCAATGCCGCTTGCACCAGACCGGAGCCGGAAAGCGAGGCAATTTGCAGATCTTTAGCGATCAGCGCCCGCAACGACACTGACCCGGTACCCATACCGACCAGCACCACGTCGAGACCGTGCTTCTCGAATAATTTGGTCTCCTTGGCAAACCCCAATACCGCAACACCGCCATCCGTAGAACCATAGCCGATGACCACCTTAACGAGCGGCTTGGCCTGGCCCCCCAACAACATATCTGCGTCATAGAGGTCAAGAAAAATTATGACAAGCGCAGCAATAAGAAATCTGGCAGGACACCGAAGTGGATGGAGATTTTTGCGAATCACGCTCATCAATTTTCCGCCGAGGACTAGTGATACCCCATTTGCCGCATAAACATCACCGTTCCATGCCAAACCTATGCATTGATGTGCTCAGGGCTAATCGAACTGATCTGTTACGGACAATTGGGTCGGATAAGTACAGGCACGTGTTCGGCGAAACCAAAGAAATCTGCATGGATTATTCGGCGTGATAGGTGATTGAATCACATCATCAAAGGCAGGCGCCGTAGCAGCTAAACAAGTTGCGGGCCATCGCCCAAAAGCCTGCTCTCCGGGGCATCCGCCTGGTAGCCGTACTTACGCGTTCATGTTGACGAGATCAGTCGCGCAGGGGGCGGTCTCGAGGAAATCCCAGCTCTTCATCCAGTCGTAGGTGCGTTGGAGTTCATCGGCCGGGATCGGCGCGGGGTCGACCAGATAGAGGCGGCTCTCGCGCAAATCGTCGACGGTGAGCTGACTGATCTGCGGATCTTTATCGCGATAGTAGTCAATGAAGTAGTGCATGTAGGCGCGCTTGTTAGCCATGATGCGCCGGACGGCTTCGCGAATCGCGCGGTTAAAGGCGGCGTAAGTTTCGGCATCTACACGATCGGACGCGACGTCGGTGCCGTGGTGGAAAGCCGAGATGACGACACGGCAGCCCATTTTCTCCGCCAGCGAAATGTACGGTTCCGTCAGAGTCGTCGCTTCGATGGTCTTGTCCATGAGCATCTTGAAGCGGTAGTTCGAGCCGTTCGGCACGCGACCGATTTTGATCAGCTCGCGCGGCACGAAGCCTTCGAGCATCTGCAAGCAGAGATAATGCGTGCCGCTGTACATCGGCACGCCGATCTGGACGTTGGCGAATTGTTGCGGCACCTGCACGGACGAATCTGCGCGCACGATGATGCCGGCAAAATTCACCATCGATCGACGGCCAACCTGCCGACTACCGACATTGGTGGTTTCAACGCGCGAGAAATTGCCCCATTCGCAAGCGTTGTAGAGGTCAGCCTGGCCTGATTCCATCATGCGCCCATGGCTGGTATAGCGCGAGGCATCCTTATGATCCGTGATATGCAACTCCGGGCTTTTGTCGAGGCCCTTCTCACGGTCCATCCATTCAATTTGGATGCCTTCTTTTTCGAACAGACCCTCGTCATAGGCGACGAGCTCGGCCAAGCCTTGAAACGGCGCAGTGGTTTCCAATCGCAGTGTCTTCATAAATCCTCTCCGTCGGCATTAGTATATTATATTCTATACAATGGCTGGCGATCTAACTTCTGTCAAACGCCCTCGCATGGAGAAAGCTCATCACGATCCCGCTGAACTCTTAACGTATTCCCGATCCGGTGCCGCCGCGAAACTAGTACTTCTTCGCTAACGAACCGATCAAAGCAGTGCAGCGCGTTAATCATAGGCAGTAGTTTGGATCGTGAAGCATTCCCCTGGTTCAACACCGATTGCCTGTTGCTCAATAACAATCGGGTAGGAGAAAGAGCAGCGGCTTGCTGTTACAAAACTTCTATTTGAGCGTAACTTCTGCCTCAGCGAAGCTGACGTTCTTGTCCAGAATCTTCTTTTTCATGACTTTCCTTCCGTACAGACAACCTCTCCTACCGTGGCATATCACTTGCTCAAAGCAGTTGTCCGCAGGCTATACCAGATCAAAGGACAAAGAGGTTGCTATGGGAGCTGAGGAAACTAGACACGACTTGTGGCTCAAAAGAATTAATACGTGGATTGCGATTCTTGGCGGCTCAGTCGCCTCGGTCGCCGGAACCTACAATTTTCTCCCCTCTTTCTTTCCGCCTGCTCCGGGCCACATCGCGGCGGTCGTCCGCGAGCAAGGTGGAACTCCGGTCCCGCGCGCACATGTGGAGCTTTTAAGTTCGGACAATGTTTTGCTCGCTACTTCCGAGACTGACCGCAACGGTCGCTTCATCAAAAAGGACCTGGAGGCGGGCAGTTACATTGTGAAGGTAAGCAGAGCAGCCTTTGAGCCGCAGACTGCGAAAGTGAGCATCGCTTCCAAAAAGACGACGGATCTGGATTTAGTTTTAAGATCGCGAAGCCGCGCTCAAGTCCCCAACAGTCCCCAACCAGCGGCCATTTCGAATCCCCAACCGGCGGCCATTTCGCAGCCTGACGGCAGTGCCATTCGCGCGGCGCTCGAAGAGACCGGGGCCGCCTGGATTAAGAATCTCAGCAACCCCCGAAGGTAACTTAAATGCCGAAAGTACGGCAATGCACTTTTTGTCACTGCTAAGCTTCTCTTAACTCTGCGACGCGTCCTCGCGTTGCACTCTGCTATACTCCGGATAGTCCAATCACAGGGCAGAAACGATTATTCGCCTCACCGTCCGAATTCAATCAGAACATCTTATCTTGATCGTCCTCGTACCCTAGAGAAAGATTCCTCGCGGACTCCATCCTGAGCTTGCAGGCTGGAAACAAGAGTTAAAAACAAGCTAACAATTCATAGTTGACCGAACACTCAGATGGTTCGGAGGAATAATGAGTGCTGCTGAGCTGACCGAAAACGGTAGCCCGGGCCGACGTAGCGGTGACAACCCATCGCCCATTACGAAGCTGGATTGTAGGCTCTATTTCCTGTAACGATTTGAACTGAGCGCAGCGGTTGAACGGGTGCAAGGGTTGAACAAATTCCTATAAAGATTGGAGGCGTGTAGATGCGGGAAGCTCAGCAAATCAGTCGCCGAACGTGGTTGACCCGAGTCGCCTTGGGCGGTTTCGCAGTATGGAGCGAGCTCAATTTCGGCCTGGGACGGAAAGGATGGAGTGTGGCTATCGGAGGCAGCGAACTCGCTAGCGGCATCGCCCACGCTCAGAACCGAGAACCGGCCAAAGCCCTTCAAGTCAACCTGGGCTTCGTCAACGCATACGTCCTCATCCGCGGTAAGGAGGCGGCGGTCGTCGATACCGGTACGGCTGGCAATGCGTCGAAGATCGCCGATGTCGTTCGCACCGGCGGCTTGAGTTGGGACGCGGTGCAGCACGTGATCCTGACCCACTATCATCCCGATCACATCGGCAGCGTCGGGGAGGTACTGGCGGCGGCGAATAAGGCTACGGCGTACGCCGGCGCAGCCGACATCCCGCAGATCAAATCGCCGCGCCCGCTCAAAGCTGTCGACGACAACGATGAAGTGTTCGGTTTGCGCGTGATCGCCACGCCCGGTCACACGCCGGGTCACATCTGCGTGTTCGATCCCGCTGGCTCGCTGCTCATTCTCGGCGATGCCATGAACCACACCGGCAACAAACTCTCTGGCCCCAATCCCCAGTACACTGCCGACATGGCCCAGGCGCATCAGAGTGTAAAGAAACTGGCGAAACTCGAGTTCCAGCGCGCCGTCTTCGGTCACGGCGAACCGATCGAGAAAGGCGCCTCGCAGGCGATCGCCAAGCTGGCCGGCACCCTCTGAGGCTTCGAGAAGATCAAGTTAATCCGTGCAGTAAATCACTAAGCCGCAGTAGCATCCACCGCCGAGTTGGCGCGCTTACGTGAAGCAGAAATTGTGTTGGATTTTTCCGACCTGTGACCGCTGCGTTTCTATTCACGAAGTGCTGTTGGCAAAATTGATAAGAGCGCTTGTGGTCAACTCGACCCGCTGAACACGGCTCCATGGTCGCGATCCGCTACGGCGCGATCTTGAACAGCACGCGCACATCGCCTCCCATGTAGAATCGGTACTTGTCGCCGCTATGCTAGAGCCGTGCTAGCCTTTGCTACGGAGCCTATTTAATCGTTGTGGTAGCAGACACTAATCCAGAAAGGAACGTGTCCATGGCACAAAATAGTGACGTGCGTTTAGCCATTCTCTCGCCTGGTGATCGTGAAGCGAGGCGGAACGCAACCGCCGAGAATAGCCGGTTCGCAGATTTGTTCAGGGCCTTTGCCGCCAGGCGGATTCACGTCGAGCCGGCGATCTATCACGATAATTTCTGCGAGGAGGTTCGAGAGCAGCTCATGCGGGTTGACGGCGTTCTGGTCTGGGTCAATCCGATTGAAGGAGGCCGGGACAGATCCGTGCTCGATGCTATGCTTCGTGATGTTGCGACCGCTGGTGTTTTTGTCAGCGCCCATCCCGAGGTCATCCTAAAGCTAGGGACGAAGGAGGTTCTGTATCGCACGCGCAATTTCGGATGGGGCTGCGACACAGATCTATACGCTAGTTTCGATCAGATGGTTCAAAAGCTGCCTTTGCGGCTGGCAACCGGCAAAGCCAGAGTCCTCAAGCAGCATCGTGGCAATGGTGGAAATGGCGTATGGAAAGTTCAACTGGCGATAGACGACTTTGCCAATCGAACAGACGCCGATTCCGCTGCGTTGCCGCAGCCTGAAACCGTCATTCGTGTACGACATGCGTTACGTGGTTGCACCGAAGAGAAAATCAGGCTCGGCGAATTTTATCATCGCTGCGAGCCTTATTTTTGCGCCGACGGCCGGATGATCGATCAAGAATATCAGGAGCGTCTGCCGGAAGGCATGATTCGCTGCTACCTCGTGCATGACACCGTAGCGGGTTTTGGCCATCAGGCTATCAATGCGCTATTTCCCGCGCCCCCCGGCGCGCCTTCAACCGAAGCGCCCCCGCCCGGACCGCGTTTCTACCATCCGCCGTCCATGCCTGCTTTCCAGACCCTCAAAGGCAAGCTAGAACAGGAGTGGGTGCCGTCAGCGCAGCGGCTGCTGGGCATCGAGACTGAAGATCTTCCTATTCTCTGGGATTGCGATTTCCTGCTCGGTTCGAAGCGCGACAATGGCGAAGATCGCTATGTACTATGCGAAATCAACGTCAGCAGCGTTGCGCCGTATCCTGAGTCTGCGGTGCCTTACATAATCGATGCAACCGTGGCTCGGGTGCGAGCAACGAGACAGAGACGCCGTCCTGGGATTTTTCTTCACGAATAAGATGCCGCTCATCGAGGATTGAAGCTCGCGTCGAGTCCCGTTGAGCTGCGCATACCGAAAAACATTGACCATAGATCTCGATCAGCAACCGAAAATTATTCGCCATGAATGTAGGCATGACACATTCCAGATGTAGCGAGATACCGAGGTCAGCCGATTCTGACGAAACAACGCGATGCTGTCCGGCCAAAACAGTTCGCGGCAAAACAAATCGATACGAGATTCTGATAGCGGTGTCGTCCCCGGCAACGAACTAATGGACGGCCGTCTAAAGTCCTCAGCGAACCGGCTGCGTGCGGTCCACGGCCGTGCCGCGCAGGATCACCGCCGAGATGCGTCGCGTATTGGTGATGTCGTCCAGCGGGTTTGCGTCGAGCACGATGAAGTCGGCGCTCTTGCCGGCCTCCAACGTGCCGGCATCGGCGAGCCGCAGAAACTCGGCCGAGTTGCGGGTCGCCGCAACAATGACCTGCATCGGCGTCATTCCGGCCATCACCATGTCCAACATCTCTTCGTGCGGACCCCACGGGCGATTGCCGTCCGTGCCGAGAACAATGCGCACGCCTGCAGCATTCAGCTTCGCTAGGTTGCGCGCCTGAATCCCGTAGAGGGCCTGCACCTTGGGCCGGTCCGTGTTCGCCGCTTCGAGCTTCTTGAATTCGTCTTCCGGAAGGCTCGCGCGCAGCCAGCTTATGTCCGCTTTTACGCCTCGATCCGGCAGGTTCGGCGTGAGAACCAGGTTAGGACGCTGCTTGAACATGGTCACCACTTCGTCGTCGATATCCTTGTCGCGAATGCCATGCGCGAACGCGTCGATGCCGGCACGGATCAGCCCCTTCGCATCCTCGAGCTCGAAGATATGCGCGATGACCTGCAGCCGTCGCTTGTGCGCCTCGTCGATGATGGCGCCATAGATTTCAGGGGTGAGTTTCTTGTACTTGCCGTCTCTGTCATCGACCCAGATCTTGACGATGTCTACCTTGCGCGCCGCGAGTTCCTCCACCGCTTTGCGCCCTTCCGCCGTGCTCGTAACCCAGTAAGGTACTTTCGTTCGCCCCGGCTCGGGCATCGTGATGCCGCGCCCGGCGCTGCGATACCGAGCGGCGCCGGCGATCGTCTGGCTGTGCAGATCGAGCACTTCGTAGCCGTCGGTGCCAAGACTGAGCGCGGCGCTCACGCCGTAGTATGCGCGGGTTCGCAAATCGCGGATGACCGCATGCGGGTGTCACTGAGATGAACGTGAGTGTCGACTATCATCGGCATCACGGTCTTGCCGCCGAGATCCACGCGTCTGGCTCCGGCTGGCACGCGCAGGTCGGCCGCGCGGCCGACCTGCGCAATCTTTGCGTCCTGTACGACCAATGTCGCGTTCTCGATTACCCGCCCGTCACCGATGATCAACCGGGCGCGTTCGTATGCGGTTACGGACTGTTCGGACACCGGCACCGCACATCCGGTAATCAAACCAAACGTGGTCACTGCGAGAACTGCGATTAAATGCGCTCGTTGCATGAAACCTCCCGAATTTATATGCGACCTATCAAATGAGCGGCCATCCGTCTCCCACCAGGGTGGAATTCGCAACGAATCGGCCGCAATATCCGACGCCGTTCGCAACCTGTCAAGATGTTTTGAACGCGACGCTTCATGAATAATGCGCAGCGGATGGAGATGCAGTAGAACGCAAGAAAATGGTCATGATTGCGGCCGCATTTTCGCAAGCCCATGGTTGCCGTGCTGCACGGCCCGTTCTCGGCTGATACGGTGAAGGTTTCCTTCCAAGTTAAACTGATCTGCTCAGTACAAAGCGAACTTATCTATTCGATTAAGCCTCTAGCCTGGACGACTGTCCTCGCTAAAAGTACGGAATTGCGCAAACCAGACCTTATACAGCGGCGCCGCGTAGCGCTCGCTGATAAATTCTTGGGTCAAATGGCCTTGGCCGACGCGCGAACCTTTGGCATCCTGCTTATGGCTGACTTCATATTCATTCCGAGCACCCCGAGGACTATTTCGAGTTTAGTGGCCGGCTATGCCGGGAACTCGTTTTATGAATCAGGCCATTACTTCAGCGCCACTCCGAATCGGCCGGGATTAAGTTTTTGCCGAAGCGGCGCTCCGGGGGCGCGGCCAGCCAGCGCGAAGTCTTCTCGACGTAAAGTTTGAAATGAGGCGATTGGCGATGCGCCTCCAGCGCCGCTTCATCTTTATAGACTTCGTAGTAGTAGAACCGGTTAGCATCATCGCGGTCTTGAATAACGTCGAACCGCAGGCATCCAGGCTCGTCTTGCTCCGAATGCTCCGCATCGTGACGCACCGCTTCCAAGTATTCGGGCACATGCTCCGGTTTCACCTGAACGGTGACGTGCAATATGACCATAGATCACCTCCGGTTTGTCTATCGTGACAAATGACGATCGCTTGAAATAATACCACCTGATCAGGGCCAAAAAACAATTAAGAAATCAGAGCATCTCTGGGTGGTTGCTCGATGGCTCCGCCCGCCTTACCGACCAAGCGCGTGCAAGCACCTCACATTGGCAACCAAAGCAGTCATACAGAAGTACTTTGATGAACTAATAGACCAGCTTAGTGAATCGCGAAAAGAATAGTTTTGGTGATGCAGTTGCGATAGCGGCAGATACGGTTTGATAAAGATCCGCGGCAACCACGGAAAAAACATCGCTGCGCACTCTATGTGTATTATCCAACTCAGTTTTATTCTGTTACATTCACGAGTTCAACTGAAGTTTTGTGCGTTCCATCAGCCGCTGATCAGCAAGTCAGATAAGTTCTCATCCGCAG
>JAICEJ010000012.1 GCA_025924215.1 Candidatus Binatia bacterium | reverse complement strand
GAGAAGTCGTGGTGAAGATCGTTTCGACTGCCTTACCCTACATCACCTCGGTCTGCGTAGGACGTTGCCATGGCCGATCAGCGTCTCGATCTAGGCTGGCATTTTGCTGTTGCAAAGAAGAAGGATTGTTACAAGTTAACGCGCCGCATTCCCGCAGATTTCTTTGTCACTCGGATCACACTCACATGATCAACTATTAACTCGAAGCAGCTACGGATGGGCCAGGCTATCGCAGTCGAACTGGCGATCAAAACAAACGAGCCGCCCCAAGGGGTCTGGCAGAAACTCAAACAATACATCGATCCGAGTGACTACTTCCTTATGATGCGCCTTGATAGGAGCTGGTTCTCTGCAAAGGACCACACGGTTCTTAGTTGTTTAGCGGCGGGGCATCAGGCCCGGTAACAAGACATCTCGTGAAAGAATGGGTTGGTTAAAAGATGTTCGGAAGTTTAGTTGCGGGTCTCCCTTGTCATCACGTCAATGACCAAGCCTGAGGTGCGAAGCAGATCAACCTGAGCTGAAACCAAGTAGCGGGGAGAGAACGCTTGATTGCTGATCAAGTAGTTTCATCTAGCTACTCGACCTTAAATCGAAGTTCAGTCGGTGTCCGTGAATTGTCCGTGTTGCTGAGATCAGATCTCTGCGGATATTCAGTCAAATGGAGTTATAACGAGAGTGGCGGACGCTGTGATCTCTCGTTAATACTCGGTAATGGGCTTCAATCGAGCCCACATGTTCATCGGTACGAAGCGCATGTGCTCCTAAATAACTCTCGCTATCTGAGCTCCCCGCCCGCCTACAAAAATTGATCTCGCTTTCCCGGTGGTCTGGCGATCATCCGATACGCCATCCTCCTACGGCTGAATCTCGGGGAATCCCTGCTTGTTTGATGGCGTCCCAAGCTGCTCGGCAAACCCGTGCGCCTTCAGCAGACATTTGCCTCCCATCGAACCCACCGAATGTGACGAAACCTCCTGAAATGTCGAATGGCTCTCCGTAAACCAAGGCATTTTCTGTGAACTCCACCAGCCCAAGCATTCCATTGTCTGACTCTACGCCGCCGCGTTTTGGTCCAACCCAGGCTAGTCGGTCACCCGCAAACACTCTCCAGATGTTCGGGCCGTCAACTGGTTCGCTTGGCTTGTAGCCAGCCTCGATCCGCTTGATCATCCACCGTGCTGCGGCGCCGCTGACTTCAGAAGGATGAAGGTCGAACCATTCCGGCAGGTCAATATAGCGGTTTGTGATGGTTACGAAGTTACCATCTCGCAGCTCCCAAATATCGGCGAACTTGTATTCGTTGCCGCTAGACGAAGCGAAAAGGCCTTGAAATTTTGCCCAGAACACATAGTCAGCAGAACGGCATGCCCACCGTAATATGGTATCTGAATGGAAGGGAATCACCGATTTTCCTCCTGTTCAGGTAAGCCTGTGAGTCCAGGCATCACTTTGATAGCGGGGATGCGGCGGCCCGACCTTCTCACCATATCCCGGCGACCAATTCTGAAAAGCGGCGATTACGAACTCTGTCAGTTTTCAGCCAGGCGTTTTTTGCATGAACTGTTTGGCTGCTACTCATAGTGTGTAGACGTAAAGGAGTCAAGCAGGTTTTGTAGCAGGCGTGAAGCGAAAGGCACCACGTCCGGCGGAACTTAGATCGCCAGCAGGAAAGCCGGCAAACGGTCGCAAAATTTTCGCTTCAAATATTCGGCGCCTTCGCCTAGATCGCGGTTGGTCGCAAGAAGCCCTGGCGGCTCGCGCAGGGATTCATCGGACTTATATGGGCTCAGTTGAAAGGGGTGAGCGGAATGTCGCCATCGACAATATCTGCCGAATCGCTTGGGCGCTTGGAGTACCTGCCTTTGAATTGCTAAAGGATTAAAGGGGAGGTCGTTGCTGAGCGCGATTGTTCACAAACGACATCATTGAAGTTGAAAGGCGATAAAAGGCGATGTGGCTCCTGGTCAGACTTTCAGTAGAGACCTCGCCCATGCGAGGACTATTGGCGCGATTGGTTTTAACCGCACAGCGTTCCAGATGAGTTGCTCATGGCTTGAATCTACGAAGTCTCGAGCGTTCGGGATCGCATGGAAACTGAAATCCACGTCATCGATCCGTACGAAGAGAAGCGGCGTTGCGAGAATTGCGCCAAAGGCGTTATCAAAGATTCTACTTACCACGAATATGACGCGGTGCTTCGAAATCACGTCTATCCCCTGCTCGGCTCTAAACCATTTGCCAAAGTGAACCGGGCCATGATTCGGGAATTGATCGCCGCCAAAAAGAAAGAGTTCTCACAATCTACGATCCGCAACATCATGGCGCCGGTACGTGGAATGTTCTTCCAGGCAATCGAGGACGGTAACGCTCACCTAAACCCGGCCTCCCGTATCGGGAAGCTGAACAAGCGGTCCAAGGATGAGCAAAAGAAAAAGATCGACCCGCTAACCCGCGAGGAACTTCACGTCATGCTGAAAACCGCTCAGGACAAGAAATATGCTCATTGGTACCCGCTTTTCTTGTGCGCACCGAGAACAGGCATCCGCCAGGGCGAACTGGTATCGCTAAAAGCCACAGACATCGACTTCAATGGCCGCTTTATCTGCGTGCAGCGAAACCTATCTCGCGGGAAGATCAGCGCCACCAAGAACGGCAAGGCGCGCAAAGTCGATATGTCCACGCAATTGGCCGAAGTGCTAAATGAGATGATGTCACATCGCCGAGCCGAAGCATTACGCAGGGAGATGGAAAAGCCAGCAGAAGAACGTAGGGACGCCGCCACCGTAGTGAACGAAGTCATGGAGGGCTGGCTGTTCCAAAGCCCGGCATCAACCCAGGTGGACCCGAGCAACCTGCGCAAGGTATTTAACCGGCTCTTAACTGATGCCAAGCTAAGGCGCGTGAGATTCCATGACCTGCGCCACAGCTTTGCATCGCTCCTGCTCCAGAATGGTGAAAGCCTGACGTATGTGAAAGAGCAGATGGGCCACAGTTCGATCAACGTGACGGTCGATATTTACGGGCATCTAGTACCCGGTGGAAACAGACAGGCGGTAGATAGGCTCGATGACGCCATACCAACACCGGCCAAAAAGACGGCCTGAAAAAAGAAGGTTGGAAACAAAAATTGGAAACAACTGTAAAGAAGATTAGACTTTTAGGGCGTAAGCTATCGAAGTCATGGCGCGCCCGGAGGGATTTGAACCCCCAACCCTCAGATCCGAAGTCTGATGCTCTGTCCAGTTGAGCTACGGGCGCCCTTAACCGTCAGGACTAGTCAAAGTAAACTAAATCCAAACCTTTTTCAAAAAAGAACCGATGCAACGATGGTGGGATCTGCCGGTCGGTGAGAAATATGGAACGGTTGCGCAACCAAAATCCTGCCGTGCTTATGTTAACCCGATCTTTGTTGCCGCTATCGGCTGAAAACTTATGTTCGCGGTAAACGGTCTGATCGCGCAGTTCCCCGAGGACTCGGGTAATTATCTCCTTCGCTGACATGGAGGATAAATCAAGTTCAATCACCTTCATTCCTTGTTGTTGTTGCAAGGCTTTCTTGATTTCAGGTTGGACTTGGTGAAAGAAGAGCCCGATTCGCTGCCCTTTGGATTCGAATATGCGATCGGTCTGAGTTTCAAATCGAAGCCCCTCTCCCATTTCGACTGACTGCGGCTCAGCCACCCCAAAAGGTATTCCATAAGCAAGCAGCAAAGCGTCAATTTTCTCGGACTTTTCTCTGGGCCAAATCTTAACCTCTCCAGTGAATCTCGTCGTCTCATTCGTGGTCGTTTGTGGTTGAGAAGAAGAGGCCAAGAAGACCTCCTTCAGATGAACCCCTTTTGCCGACAATTGCTCCCGCAGGTACTCGGGAATTTCATCTGCTTGATCAGTGACCGTGATGATGAATATCTCCTGAGCTTTGCCGCTCTCTTCCGGAGCAGCGGCAATCCATGTTCCCATCGCTTCAAACGCTACATCGCCCTGCTGAATGTTGATCGGCCGATCACTTGGCAATGCCTGATACCCTAGGCGCGATAATAATTGACTCACCGTCTCCTGAAGGTTGGCGCCCGTGGCGAGAGAGAACACCGATGTACCGGCATCCGGAGACTCAAAACTCTTGCGCAATGATGTTGGCAACCGCTCGCGTGTATCGAGAATTACTCTTTGTTGCAGCTTACGGTTTAACACAATCGGGTAAGAAGCTTTGTCCAACCGAACCGTGCCGTTCGGTAAAGGGAACACCTCGTCCCCATCACTCTCAACTTCGATCCCAACCGTATTCAGCACTTGTGCCAATAACGGCAGGTTTTCTTGCGCAAGAAGTCGCCGCGCATGATCCAAAGGCAGTGGCGCGCGCACAGCAGTTGGATTCTGGGGTGGCGCGATGGGCTCGTACGATTGCGCCAACTTTTCCGTTCCCGGCGCCAACGATGATGCGTTCTGCGCCACCACGGCTCCGGCTTTGTCAGCAGGAAGCTGAATAACCTCCCCTTCCTGCAAGACGTCCCATTCCTTACGCTGTGGGTTCAGGTCTTTAACCAGGGCGTAGTACGTCGCCAATTCCTTCTCGTCGCTAATTTTTAACTGCTCGCGCAGTATTTGATACAGATGATTGCCCCGTTTCACCCGATAATCTGTTGTCAAGCCATTGCCGTGGGACTCGTTCGATACCTTCCCACTTGCGGCAACAGTTGACGGCGCAACAAGAACTTCGTCGGGCCGCATGGGGATAAAAACAGTATCGCCGACCTTGAGCACGCTCGCGCTTTTCATCTGAGGATTGAGGGCCTGAACGACAATGACATACTGGCTGAATTTTCGTTGGGTCAGTCCTCGTTCTTGAATCAGGATTCGCCACAGCGAATCGCCGGGACTGATGCGGCGATTTTCCCCTTCGACCACGGCTCCTTTGTACTCGCGCGTCTCGGCAGACTTGCGCAAGGTTAGTTGCGATTCAGCTCTGTCGATTTGTTCTTGCCCGAAAACGTCGGCAACAAGCATTGCGGTGGACAACGCGATCGAAACGAGGCCGAGGGCTTTGTCAGACAACTGGTACTTCATCTAACCTTCCAAGTAGTGCCGCCTCGAGTGTCTTCCACAACGATTCCCTTGGCGAGTAATTCATTGCGAATACGATCCGCCTCACGCCAGTCTTTGTTCATTCGGGCCTCATCCCTGGCGGCAATTGCCTTCTGCACCTCCTCTTCCGCAAAGCCTTGTTGTCGCAGCCACCGGGCCTTCTTTCTGCTGAAAAACGCCTCTGGACCGTCTTGCAACAGTCCAAGAGCTTCGCACATGGTTTCCAACGCCGAAGCGCGTTCAGCGATGCCATCGTTCTGCTTGGCATCCAGCAAACGATTGAGAGATCGTACCTCGTCAAAGATCAAAGCTAATGCTCGCGGCGTATTGAAGTCATCATTCATTTCCTGGCAGAAGCTAGACATCAATGAGGCGTCTGCGACCGTGTTCTGGCGATTGATTCCGGAACACGCAATCCGCTCAATCGTTTCATAGATTCTCTCGGCGGCCCGTCCCGCTTCCTGCAGCGCTTCCTTAGAGAAATCGCCTGGACTCCGATAATGGCTAGTCAAGAACAACTGACGCACCGCAACCGGATCGTGCTCCTGGAGAATCTCCTCTATCGTAAAGTAGTTGCCTAACGACTTCGACATTTTTTCGCCGTTCACGGTCAAGAGCCCATTATGCATCCAGTAGCGCGCAAGCGGCAAGCCAAATGCGCCCTCGGACTGGGCGATTTCATTTTCATGATGCGGAAACATCAAGTCTCTGCCGCCGCCATGGATGTCGAATGGCTGGCCGAGATATTTGCTGCTCATCGCCGAACACTCGATATGCCAGCCCGGACGGCCAGGACCCCAGGGGCTTTCCCAACTAGGCTCGCCGGCTTTACTCGACTTCCAGAGAGCAAAATCCAGCGGAGACTTCTTACGCTCATCGATCTCAACGCGAGCCCCCGCCTCCAACTCGTCGATCCTTTTGCGCGAAAGCTTGCCGTATCCAGGAAAACCCGGAACTGAAAAGAAAACGTCGCCGTCAACGCGGTAGGCCAGCTGCCGCTCCTCTAGCTTCTGTATGAGCTCGATAATCTCTGCAATATGCAAGGTCGCTCGGGGCTCCAGACTCGGCGCCAGCAATCCTAAAGATTCGGCGTCCCGGTGAAATTCTTCGATGTAGCAGTCGGTAATGGTTTCGCAGCTACTTTTCTGGTCGTTCGCCTTCTTGATGATTTTATCGTCGACGTCGGTAAAATTGCGCACGAACTGGACTCGATAACCGGAAAATTTGAGATACCGATAGATGGTATCGAAGGTCAGCAGTGAGCGCGCATGGCCGATGTGCGAGGAATCGTAAACCGTCACGCCGCACACGTACATGCGCACTTCTCCCGGGGTCAGCGGCACAAAATCTTCTTTTTCCCCGCTGAGTGTATTGAAAATTTTTAGCGACATATGAAGGAATTCTCAATGTTACGGATCAGATCCGGATTTGCAAGCAATTTCGCGCAGCCCGCTTGCTAATGCGAGGAAAAAAGCATAGACAAAAAATCTATGAATTTTGCTAAACCTTATGAGGACTTAAGAGAGTTTATCGCCGCACTCGACGCTCACGACAAACTGTACCGAATTCATCGACAAATTAATAAAGACAGCGAATTACAACCGTTGGTACGCTGGCAGTTTCGCGGCTTACCCGAAGAAGCGCGCCGCGGCTTTCTTTTCGACAACGTCACGGATGGAAAAGGACGCAAATACAATTGCCGTGTGTTAGTCGGCGGTCTCGCCGGCTCGGAAGCGATCTACTGTCTGGGACTCAAGTGCCAGCCCGATGAGGTTGCCGATCGCTGGCTCTACGCCATGGATCATCCCATTGATCCGATCATTGTCGGCTCCGGATCCTGCCAGGAGGAGGTCCACACAGGAGACGATCTTTTGTCCCAGGGCGGTTTGCTGGAGTTCGCGATCCCGATGTCCACACCGGGATTCGACAATGGTCCTTATATCACCGCCGGCCATTGGATCACCAAAGACCCGGAGACTGGCAGGAGAAACGTCGGCAATTATCGCGGATTGATCAAAGGACCTGCGTTGAGTGGACTCATGTCGGGAACGCCCCAGGACTTGTCTTCACATTGGGAAAAATGCCGCAAGGTCGGAAAACCTTTGGAGGTTGCCATCGTTGTCGGCACAGTTCCGGCCGTATCTTATTGCGCGACCCAGAAGGTACCGCCGGATGTCGATGAAATCGCGTTGGCCGGGGGGCTCACAGGCGCGCCGGTGAAGTTAGTCAAATGCAAGACCGTTAATCTGGAGGTGCCGGCGACAGCGGAAATTGTCCTGGAAGGCATCATTCCGACCAACTATATGGAGGAAGAAGGTCCTTACGGCGAGTCGATGGGTTATGTTGATCCCAGAACCTTGAGCACAATGTTCGAGTTGAAGTGCGTCACGCATCGCAAAGATCCCATCTGGGTCTCGATCATCAGCCAAGTCACTCCAAGCGAAAGTTCCAAAATTAAAGCGATGGGGATGTCGACCTTGGTCAAACGGTTCATCGTCAGCAAAGGCTTCGAGTGCGTCCGCGAGGTTCACATGATCGAGCCCCTGGTAAACCTGCGGCCTTACGTTGCCGTCAGTTTGAAAAAACGCAACGACGAAGATCCTTGGGGAGTGATGCAGGCGGTCCTGGACTATGGCGACCGCGTCGGAAAGATGATCGTTACGGTCGATGAGGACATAAACGTCAAAGATCCTATCGCGGTCAATTGGGCCATCACCCATCGCTCGCAACCTCACAGGGATATCAAAATTGTCGGCGACCGGCCGTTCGGCGCCACGCCAATCGGCATGGTAGCAACGCATTCGTCGAGCCGTTATGACAATTGCGAGTCCTCGTTGCTGATCGACGCTACCCGCAAGGCGGACTTCCCGCCCCTATCGCTGCCAAAGAAAGAATTCATGGTCCGAGCGCGAGAGATCTGGGAAGAGCTGGGCCTGCCGAAACTCGAACCGCAAGAACCATGGCATGGCTATTTGATGGGTCTATGGCCGGAAGATCTAAAAGAAGAAGCCGAACTGGCAGCACAGAGCGAACATGAAAAAGTATGGGAGAAGCTGCGCCAAACTCGAGTTCAGGTCGGCGAGGGCGAGACATTGAAATCGATGCGCGCCAAATGGGGTAAATCCCACACCGGACGCTCGGAATAGCCATGAAGAAGAACGTCTGTTTTACCGTCAACGGTGAGGAACACGAGGTTGAAATAGAGTCGAACCGGCTCCTGCTTCAAGTCCTCAGGGATACGCTCGGTTTGACTGGAACGAAGGAAGGCTGCTCCATCGGTGTCTGCGGCGCATGCAGTGTCATTGTCGACGGCAGGGTCGTGAGCTCGTGCCTGACATTGGCGGCCGGCTGCGCCGGAAAAGAGATCCAAACCATCGAAGGTCTCGCCAAGAATGGCAAGCTCCATCCGTTGCAGCAGGCTTTCATCGAGTATGGCGGATTCCAATGCGGCATCTGCACTCCCGGACAGATCATGGCTGCGAAGTCTCTACTGGATGAAAACCCCACGCCAACAGAAGACGAAGTCAAGGAATGGATGTCGGGCAATCTCTGCCGCTGCACCGGCTACTATAAAATTCTCGAAGCCGTGATGGCGGTGGTTAATAACAAGATCGATCCGGACTTCGCATTTCGAAAACGCGAGCAGACCGCCAAAATTCAAAGCCTGGACGTTTACAAAGCGGTGGCAAAGACACCTCAGTCACACAAGGGTGAGTGAGCGCCCTGAGCGCAGCCAAGGGTGTCAATTCCAAGTGAAAGGATTGACGTGAGCGAAGCGGTCACAAGGGCACATAGACGTCCTCCGAAATCATAAAGAGATCGTAACCTATGGCAAAAGCAGAAAAGTTCTCGGTCGTCGGCCGGCGCGTTCAACGAGTCGAAGGGTTCGACAAGGTCACTGGTGATTCGAAATTCATCGCGGATGTTTTTCTTCCCAATATGCTTGTCGGCAAAGTGCTGCGCAGCCCGTTCCCGCATGCGCGGATCCGCAGCATCGACACCCGCAAGGCGGAAAAAGTTCGTGGCGTGCGCGCCGTGGTCACCGCTGAAGATACTATCAAACGACCCTGGGGCGCGTTTTTCGCCGATCAGTATATTCTTTCGGTCGGAAAGACTCGTTACGTTGGCGAAGAAGTCGCCGCAGTCGCGGCCATCGATCCCGATATAGCCGAAGAGGCCATCGATCTAATCGAGGTCGATTGGGAACCGCTGCCCGGGGTCTTCGACGCCGATGAAGCGATGCAAGACGGCGCCCCGCTGGTGCATGATGACAAGCCCAACAATATTGCAATGACGATGGACATCGAACGCGGCAATATCGCCCAAGCTTTCGCCGAGTCCGACGTGATAGTCGAAGATACATTTCAGAGCATGCCGCAATGGCACTGCTCTATCGAGACCATCGGTAGCGTTGCTGAATATTCGCCTAACGGCAAATACACGATCTACATGAACACTCAAACATTGTTTAACGCGCGTTACCGAATTGCCACTGCGCTGGGCGTGCCCGAGACCGATGTCCGGATCATACAGAGCGCGGTGGGTGGCGGCTTCGGCGGCAAGTCCTGCGACGATAACAACGCATTGGTGGCAGCGGTTTTATCGCGCAAAGCCGGCAAACCGGTCAAGCTCATCAACACGCGTGAAGAAGAATTCCTGGCCGGCTGCCGTCCTCGGGTATTCATGAAGATCAATGTCAAGTTGGGCTTCAAAAAGGACGGTCGCATTCGCGCCAAGCATATCAAGGTGATTGCCGATAACGGCGCCTACTCGGCGAAAGCGCCGGCAATCACTGGAGTAGCGGCCATGCGCCATGACACTTGTTATAAATATTCGGATGTCAAAACCGAAGCTCATCTGGTCTATACCAACAAAATTCCAACCGGCGCGTTTCGTGGATTCGGCAACCCGTCAGCCGAATGGGCAGTCGAGCAGGCGATCGATTTGGGCGCTCATGAGCTTGGCATAGATCCCATCGAAATCGCCCGTATCAATGCGGCCGAAACAGGGTACGTCTCGCCGCACGGCAACCGGGTCACCAGCTGCGAGTTGAAGCAGTGTCTCGATATGGCGGAGAAAATGATCGATTGGAAAACGCAGCGCGCCAACAGGGAGCCGAATACCGGCTTGGGGCTGGCATGCACGGTGCACGTGAGCGGCAAGCGACACTTCGGTGACTACGATGGAAGTTCCGCAACGATCAAGCTGAACGAAGATGGCAAAGCGTTGATCCTCAGCGGCGAAGGTGAATGCGGGCAGGGAGTCCATACCGCGATGTGCCAGATTGCCGCTGAAGAATTGGGACTGCGGGTTGAAGACGTGGAAATCTCTCGCGCCGACACTGATTTGACGACGTTCTGTCTAGGCGCCTTTGCCAGCCGGCTCACCTACGTCAGCGGCAATGCGGTAAAAAACGCCGCCGCCAACGTCAAGCAACAACTTTTTCAGCAAGCAGCTGAAATGCTCGAAGCCAATGCCGAAGACCTCGTTGCCAACGACGGGCGCATATTCGTGGCGGGTACCCAAGGGAAATCAGTGTCCGTAGCCGATGTCGCTCGAGCACGCCTGTTTCGCCATAATGGCGCGCCGATCGTCGGCTCAGGCAGCTTCGATGCCGACTCCGTTTTGCCGGACAGCACACGTTTCGGCAACGAATCGGGCGCGTACAATTACGGCGTTCAGGCCGCTCAGGTTCGCGTCGATCCGGAAACCGGACAGGTCGAAATATTGAAGTTTGTCATCGCATCCGACTGTGGCACGGTCATCTATCCTCTGGGCGCCGAAGGGCAAGTGGAAGGCGGATTATCGCAGGGGATCGGCTATGCACTCACGGAAGGTTTGCAAATCGATGAAGGCAAACCGGTTAATCCGAACTTTTCTGATTACCGCATTCCATCGATGCGAGACATGCCGCCGCTTCAGCATGCATTCGCGGAGTCCTACGAGCCGACCGGCCCCTTTGGCGCCAAGGGATTAGGAGAGTTGAATATGGATCCGACAGCGGCAGTCATCAGCAATGCCATCTTCGATGCCGTCGGAGTGCGCATTCGGACGCTGCCGATCACGCCGGAGAAGATCCTTCGTGCCCTGCAAGAAAACCGCGCCGGAGAAAGTGCCAAGTCATGATTAGGTTCGACTACTTGGAGCCGGCTACTCTATCCGAAGCTTTTTCGCTTCTGGAACAACACGGGGATAATGCCCGGGTGATTGCCGGCGGCACTTCCCTAATCATCTGGATGCGCCAACGTTTGCTGATGCCCCAGGTGGTAATCGGCCTCGGGCGAATTCCTGAATTCGACACCATTACATTCGACCGGCAACAGGGTCTGCGCATCGGCGCCGGCGCACGCCACCGCGATATCGAGCTTTCACCGGCGGTAAAACAACATTATCCCCTACTCCACGAGACCTTCCGCAAAGTCGCGCAGCCCAGAATTCGTAACATGGGAACTATCGGCGGCAATTTAGCCGGTGGCGACCCATTGACAGATCCGGGCGCGAGCCTGATTGCTCTGGATGCGGAACTCACGTTGGCCAGCAGCAATGCAAGGAGAACCGTGTCAGTAGAGGATTTTTTTGTCGATTACTATCAGACTGCGTTAGAACCGGGCGAACTGTTGACTGAAATCCGCGTGCCACCACCTCAACGGCCCGGCTGGTCTCATATTAAGTTCACCCCTCGCAGCGTAGAAGATTTTGCAACGGTCGGCGTGGCCATGACGCTGCGCGGCAAGGCGGGCTCCTGCGAAGATGTTCGGCTGGCGCTCAACTCGGTGGCTTCCACTATCGTCCGAGCCAAACGCGCAGAAGATGTCTTACGCGGACAGCGGCTTTCAGACGACCTCCTCCGAGAAGCCGGCGAGATTGCCGCGACCGAGGTCGATCCGATGGACGATAATCGCGGCTCAGCCGATTATAAGCGTGATCTGGTGAAAGTGCTCGTGCGCCGCGCCGCTGAACAAGCCATCCAGCGCCTTAGTTGACCCGTTTTCCGGCAAACGTTAGTTAAAAATATATGAAGAAGACGATACGCGTTACAGTTAACGGACGGTTGTATGAAGAAGACGTCGAGCCGCGCATTTTGCTGTCGCA
Organism: Candidatus Binatia bacterium; assembly: GCA_025924215.1. Classification (GTDB taxonomy): domain Bacteria; phylum Desulfobacterota; class Binatia; order UBA9968; family UBA9968; genus WHTF01. The sequence continues at coordinate 15,428 of JAICEJ010000012.1, read as the reverse complement.
TTTTCTGCGCGAAACGATCGGCTTAACCGGCACCCACGTTGGTTGCGTCGTCGGCGAATGCGGCGCGTGCTCGGTTCTTCTCGATGACAAGCTGATTAAATCTTGTCTCCACTTTGCGGTGCAGGCGGACGGCTGCAGTGTGACCACAATCGAGGGATTGGCCAAAGACGGTCAGCTGAGTGTAATTCAAGAAGCGTTCGTTAAGCATTACGCCTTACAGTGCGGTTACTGCACCCCCGGGATGGTGATGGCAAGCCATGCGCTTTTGCGCGATCATCCCCAGCCCACCGAAGATCAAATTCGCAAAGCGCTTGGCGGCAATTTGTGCATGTGCACCGGCTATGTGCAGATCGTCGAAGCCGTAAAAGACGCGGCAAAAGGATCCACCAATGCCTGATTTCATCGGCAGCCGCACACGCAGCAAAGAAGGGCCGCGACATGTCAGCGGTCGAGGTCTTTATACCGACGACTTCATTTTGCCTGGCATGCTCCAGGCGATGATTTTGCGCAGTCCGCACGCGCACGCCAAAATTCTGTCCGTTGATCCGTCGCAAGCTTTAACCAATCCAAACGTCATAGCCGTGATCACCCCGGACGATATCAAGCAAAGCACCAAACCGTTCAAGCCGGGTCGCTATGCCGCCGGCCTCAAACGGCCTATCGATGAGTATGCCGGCGCCGTCGACAAAGTGCGTTACGTCGGTGAGCCTCTCGGCGCAGTCGCCGCTCGCGACCGCGGCAGCGCGGAAGATGCTTTGGAGCTCATCTCGGTGGAATACGAGCCGATCCGTCCGGTGGTTGACGTACGCGAAGCGATCAAGCCTTCCTCCGCGACACTGTTCGAGGAGTTGGGCAGTAATCTGGCCTGGCATGGCTCGCTCCAATACGGCGATATCGATGGCGCATTTAAATCGGCCGACCGCGTTGTCAAAGAAAACTTAAAAATTCACCGTTACAGCTCGACGCCGCTGGAGCCGTTCGTGGTCATCGCATCCTACGATGCCGCCAGCAAACGGCTGACGGTCTGGGTGACGGCTCAGGTGCCTGAAGTGATTTACGATGGTTTGCGTGAGGCGCTGGGGCTGCAAGACGTGCGCGTTATCATTCCCGACGTGGGCGGCGGTTTCGGACAAAAAATTCATTTGATCCGCAAGTACGTCGTCATGGTCGCGCTGCTGTCGATGAAAAGCGGCAGGCCCGTGAAGTGGGTGGAAGATCGCAGCGAGCACATGATGGCTGGGGGGCACGCGTGCGCCCAGGAGTTTGAGGCCGAGGCCGCCGTAAAAAATGACGGCACCGTGCTCGGGCTGCGCTTTAAAGAATACGACGACGTCGGTGGCTCGATCAGCACCTTGACGATTCATTTCACCAATAAGTTAAACAATCTATCGAATACGTACCGCACCCCCAGTATCGCCATGGAAGGTTATGCGGTGGTTACTAACAAGTGTCCGGTGATTCCAAATCGCGGCATCGGCAAGCCCGGTATGTGTTACATCTGGGAGCGGATGATGGATCGCGTCGCCCAGGACTTGAACATGAGTCCTATCGACGTACGCCGGAAAAATTTGATTCAACCGAGTGAGATGCCGTACCGGACCATCAGCGGCAACGTCTATGACAGCGGCGATTATCCCGGCCTGCTGTCAACTCTCTTGGAAAAGATCGACTACGATAAACTGCGCGAAGAGCAAAAACGCGAACGCGACAAAGGCCGCTTGATCGGCATCGGCATCGTCGTCGGCATCGAACCCGGGGGCCGGAACGCCGCCCGGGATATGGCGATCTTTCCTGAGATGAAAGAGCCGCCGGGATCGGGCGGTGTCAACGGCGCCACCATCAAGCTCGAAAAGAACGGCACCATTGCGTTGCATTTGGGGTCGCCGAATTGCGGCCAGGCGCACGAGACAACGACGGCCCAAGTTGCCGCGGATATTTTAGGCACGACTCCTGATCAGATCAGCACGAGTATTCCATTCGATAGCGATTTGTCGCCCTGGGGCGTGGCGGCGGCCAACAGCGGCAACAATTTCCATCTCTACGATATCGGCGCCATCCACGGCGCGGCAAAAAAGCTGCGAGAGAAAGTGGTGAAGTTAGCCTCGCACCTGCTTAACGCCGATGCTGCGGAATTGACCATCGAAAACGGTGTTGTCCAGGTGCCCGGTTCAGCCACCAAGAAAGTGACATTCGCCGAACTCGGGCGCGTCGCCTACAACAACCAGCATCTAATTCCCGATGACATGGAAGCGGGACTACAAGCGACCTATTACTACACGTTCCCTCATGCCAAACCGAATATTGTTCCCGGGCCGGACCGTTTGGTGCGCGCGCAGTTTACTTTTTCGGCGGGCGCTCACGCGGCGATCATAGAAGTAGATAAAGCAACGGGTAAAGTTGAAGTCCTGCGCTATCTCATCGTTGGCGATAACGGCACGGTGATCAACCCCGACGTGGTTAATGGGCAGGTTTACGGCTCGGCGGCGCATGGCATCGCCGTAGCGCTGGGGGAAGGTTTTATCTACAGCCCGGAAGGGCAACCGCTTACCGTAACCTATTTGGATTACGGCAAATGCTCCACGGCGGAAACTCCGAAGGTCGAAGTCATCCATCGACCATCGCCATCGCCGTTCACGTCGCTCGGCCAAAAAGCGGCCGGAGAAGGCGCCGCTATCCCCTCACCCGCGGCCATTGCCAGCGCGGTTGAAGATGCGCTTACGCCTTTCGGCGTCAAGATCACTGACCTGCCGCTCACGCCGGAAGTGGTTTGGCGCCTCGCCAACCACAACCCCGATTCCGTGCGGAGATCTTACTAACCATGATCCCCGGTTCTTTTGATTATTTTGTGCCGCGATCGATTCCCGAGGCAATCGAGTTGCTATCGGCCCACAGGGATGATGTGAAAGTTCTATCCGGCGGCCAAAGCTTACTGCCTCTGATGAAGATGCGGCTTTCCAAGCCGGGTTATATTGTGGATATCGGCAAGATTCCGGGACTCGATGGCATCGTCGAGGAAGGCGACAGTCTTGTTCTCGGCGCACTGGTCACACATGCGCAGATTGAACATTCGGAACTGCTCCAGAAACGATGCCCGCTCCTACCACAAACGGCAGCGACCATCGCCGACATTCAGATCCGAAATCGCGGTACTATTGGCGGCAGCGTTGCCCATGCGGATCCGGCGGGCGACATGCCTGCAGCGATCATCGCTCTGGATGCCGAAATCAAAGTGGCAGGGCCCAATGGCGAGCGTTGGGTTAAGGCCGATGATTTTTTCCTGGGACTGCTCATGAGCGTGCTCGAACCAGATGAGATCGTCTCTGCCTTAAGAGTTCCGTTCACGGACAAGGACAAAACAGCGTACTTGAAGGCAGCCCCCAGGTCATCGGGTTTTGCGGTGGTTGGCGTGGCTGTTCGAATGACAATGGATTCCGCAGGAATTTGCGCACGCGCTGCGCTGGGAATCACCGGCATCAGCGATAAAGCTTACCGGCCGGATCGTTCCGAAGAGATTTTGGGTGGGAAAAAACTCGATTCAAAAATCATTGCGGAAGCCGCCGCCGAGTCGACCCGCAATATCGACGTCATTGAAGATATTAACGGTTCCAGCGAATACCGCACTCACCTGACCCATGTTTACGTTCAGCGGGCGCTCGAAGCAGCGCTACGGGGCTAAATAGCGCGGCGGCCCTGATCTGACCGCCGCGCACCAGCTAAAGCTATCATTCGGAATATTTGTCGGCCCGGAATTCTTTATGACAAGAGGAGCAGACTTCGCCGACAGCCTTGAATTTGGCTGCCACCGCCGCGTCATCCTTTGACTTTGCCGCGGCGGCGAGCTCACCGCTTGCTTTACTTAAGTTCTTAGCTTGTTTGGCAAACTCATCGGATTTTTCCCAGATAGCGGCCGTCGCCTTGGTCTTACCTTTATCACTACCTTTAGGAAACAGGCTGGGAATCTTATCCGCAGTGCCCATGATGTCTTTGGCCTTGGTTTCTACCGTTGCATAGTCTTTGCTTTCAACTGCCCCCTTGATCGCTTTGACATCTGCGCTGTTGCCTTTCATTGCTTTCTGTCTCTTCTCAATAGCGTCTTCCTGAGCAAACACCTGCGGGGAGACTGATGCTGTAAGTACAATGAAAAGTCCAGCAATAATAGTTCTTTCCATGATCCCATTTCCTCCTTATCGTTAACGCCCGTTGATCCAGCAGCTCCGAAGATAAATTGTCATACGCTATACCTAAACTATTATGGCCGACGCAAGGACAAATAACCGCTGTCCCCAACAGTTTGCATTCTAGCTGGCCTTTTCTGGCCGAGTCTAATATTAGGCGTACAGATTATCTCGCCGCGGTATGAGCAAAGAAAGTACCAGTACGTTCTACATGCGAAAAGTTAACGGCCACGAGAGCTTTCATCCGCCCAGAGCTGGTAATTGTCCCGAAACCGAATCAGCTGTTCCGGAAATCAATACAGCCATCACATATTGATCCGAATGAATCGTCAACGTGCCGCGATAACATACTATATTCCGAGTAAGCACGTGGCGATTGCACCAAGCTTTGACATACGCTTATTTGGACGATTCAATTGGTCGCAAATTCAAGGACGTTTTGCGGATCGAAAATATAGCAGATGGGACAAGTTAATCGCGAGGCCTCCACAGGTGGAGGCCTCGAACAGAACGACAACGGAACGGGTACTAATCAAATCTCTTTAGCCGTGATGGTGTATTTGAAATTATCCGGATCGAGGCTATCGCGCCGGCCGTTGGCTTCCTCTACCTGGGGATACATCAGAAAGCCAAGTTCAGGTCCGTTAGAGTTGGGCAACTTAACGTCATGAGCGTAGTTATAAGCCAACCAGTTCATTTCCCATGCGCCAAACAGTTTGGCTCGCGCCTTCTTGACCTTGGGATCATCGAGCGGGAGCGGCTCGCCCGGGAGGTTCTCTTCCAAAACCACCTTGCGCACGTCGGCTGGATCGACCGGTACCCAGCCCTGCCCAGTTAAAAAGACTTCAGCCCGGCAATGTTGGGCGCGGGTGATATCGTCCGCCTTGCCCAGGCTTTTAAATTCTGATGAGTTAGCGCAGCGGATTCCGTAAACATCCCGTGCCGGCAGGCCGGCGGCGCGGGCCAACCCCACGTATAGCGCGTTTAGGTCGGCGCATTTGCCGCCGAGGTAACCGGTTTGAAGCATCGTCGAGATGTCGCCGATACCACAACCTTTCACCTTGGGATCACGAAAAGTATTATCGACGATCCATTCATAGATCGCGCGCGCTTTGTCGACGTCGCTCTTCATACCCATGGTAATGCCACGTGAAGTGGTACCGACGATACCATCGGTTCGTATAAGCTTTGACGGCTTACGGAAATAGTCCAGCACGGCCTTATCTTCTTTGACCGCAACATTTGGCTTCTCGCTCAAATTCACTTGCCGGTCGCGGGTTATAAAACGACTCTTCAGTTCTAATGAAGGCGCGGTTTCCCCGGCGGTCCATTCGGCAAATAACATCCCTGTTCCATATCGATCGTACTGGACAATCCGAGCAGACTTGAAGTTACCCGTCCAGCTATCATCCTCACGTTTGAAATAGTCCGTCTGCTTAGTAAGTGGGACTGGAAGCCATACGCGAGTTGCACCCACCGGTTTGATAACATCGACTTTGGTAATCACCTCGAAGCTTCGCCACTTGGTCGGATCGTCAGCACTGGCAAAATGATTCAACCTGGGCGTAGCTCCCAGCGCCAGCCCAGCAGAAACGGTCAGGCTCGATTTTAAAAATGATCTCCGGTCCATAACTCCCCCAATTGGTTTTATCAATGGATTCGATTGGTAATCCCTACAATGGTTTTTCTGGAAACACAACCGGATAATGACCGGATTGTTCTGAGACTTTGGTACTGTTTCGATCAATCTTTGCCCGCCTGTTCCCGTAGAAAAGCCAGCACCTCTTGCGGGTGCTGATCAGCTTTTTTGACGGTCGGCCAGTGTTTGATCACGTTGCCCTTTGAGCCGATTACCAATGTCGAGCGGATCGTACCCTCCACGGTTTTTCCGTACATCATCTTCTTGCCGAATGCCTGGTATTTTTTCATGACGTCCGCCTTAGGATCGGACAACAGCACGAACGGCAGATTGAACTTCTCGGCAAACTTTTTATGAGAAGCAATGCTGTCCTTGCTGATACCCAGAACTATCGCTCCCAGCCTTTTCATTTGCGTATTTAGCTCGCGGAACCCGCAAGCTTCCTTGGTTCAGCCCGGAGTACTGTCCTTGGGATAGAAGAATAAGACCACCTTTTGGCCGCGAAAATCCTCAAGCGAGTGCGTCTTGCCGTCATGCCCTTCCAGACTGAACGCCGGCGCTTTCTGCCCCTCCAAACTCTTCATGCCGAGCCTTTCTCCCTCTATCGAGAATGTAACATTTGCCCGAATCGATACGTTCTTAGGAATCAAACCAGGGACACGCTTGCGGCGACATCGGCTATGCGACGAATGGGATCGTAGTCGGTATCGTGTGCCGCCACAAAACGCGTTATGCGTCCCCTAGCTAGAATGGCGCGGCCCTCGTCGTCTTCATGCATCCCGAGAAATGTTCTTCGTAAAGCCGACCGCACATGCCCCGGTAGCTGTGTGGACGCGACCCATGGAGGAATCGGGCTTGGACCGATCGTTTCGATCACACGGATTTGAGTCCCAACTTCGGGCCGCTGGTCAATAACCCAATCCAACACCGTCGTATCGATAGCGGATGCTTCCACTTGGTCATCTAAGATCATCTCGATAGATGCCGTGTGTGATCCCGATTCGACGATCTCTCGGAAAAATCCTTGGCTGTAACCGAAACCAGCGAGGTAAGCGCGCACCACGTTGAAACCGGAATGTGACATGGGCTCGTTATAGGCCCAAGAGGAACCGCGGAGATCATAAAAAGACCTGAAGCGACTCTTCCGCTTCACCACGACGTCTGAGAAATAGATCGGTTCAGCTCGATAGCGGGCGCCTAGCGGAATAGGAACGGCTAAAAGTTCGATGGCGAAATCTTTGAATTGCGCCTTGCGCACGTAAGGTAATCCGCAAAGCCACAGAACCTGAATTGCCCCCTGATCGAAAAGCCGCTCACGCTCCTGCCAGGGGATCTCTGCCACACATTGGGTCGGGATCCCAAGTCTTATTTCCAGGTATTGCGCCAGACCATGACAGAAGCTCTCGGTGCTTTCCGCCATGCAGGTGGCGAGATTTAGCAAGTACATCTGTCAGTGAACGCAGGTATCCAACATTTCCTGAGACGGATCATGTAAATTCTTACTTTAGCTCGAAACGCATCGAAATTTGGCGAACACATACGGATAGTGACCTTGATACCAATTGCGGAACGTCGGTCGCAGCAGGTCCGCCGGAGTTGCCCACGAACCGCCCTTAAAAACAAAGTGCTTTCCATCGAAAAAATCCTTGGAGTAGTCAGGATAGCGAGGCATGTAGGGCGTGAAGCCTGGAAATGGCGCGAATGGCGTATCGGTTAACTCCCAGCCGTTACCGATCAATTCTCCGATACCCCATCGGCTCATGCCGGCTGGATGCGAGCCTACGGGGTCGGGCGACCACGAGTTAAGATCGAAATTGCCATGACGATGCGCCGGAGCTAATTCCCCCCATGGATAACGCGTCGATATTTCGTCAGGTCCGCCGTAGCAGGCGCGTTGAAACTCCGCCTCGCTCGGCAATCGCTTTCCGCGCCAGCTAGCGTAGGCACGCGCCTCAGCAACGGTCACGTAGACCGGCCAACTGGAAACCTGGGCGAGAGGAAAGAGATCGAACATCGCTTTGTAGAGCCAGAGGCTGCCCCGTTGAAGCCATACACTGGGGTGTTTCCTGGCGGTTTGCACTTTCCAGGGCCAATCTTCCGGTCGCCAGTAACGCTCTACATCGTAAGCGCCGGACTGCACGAATTCAAAATATTCGCCATTGGTGACGGGCATCGAATCCATTGTAAATGCCGGTACATCGACCACCGTTTGTGAAAACTCGTTGTCCCAGCCAAACTCTAACTCAGAGAACTTTGCGCCGAGTAAGACCTTGCCGCTCGGTACTTTCGTTGGAAAAGACCGTGCGGCGGACTGGAAGGAATAGCGTGGCGATTTGGTTGGGCGGATTTTTTTATCAAGCGGCAGCTCATGCATCATATACAACAGAGTTTCTTGATGCATGTATTCATGCTCGAGAACCATTTCGAAGGCCCGCCCGTCTTGCGCCATGATATCTGCGGATTCCAAACGCGACATATTATCGAGCGCTTCCAAGACCGCCGAGCGAACCTGATCGCGGTATTTCAGAACTGCATCCAGATCGGGCCATGTATCCGGAACCTCCGGGTGCCAGTGACACTCGCCAGTGTCAACGTCCGGATCGATGCCCCGACAAAACAAATCGTCGAAATAAGGATTGAAGGATTGCCGGTCCAGCAGCGCGCCACAGGTTTGATTCCAGGTGAAAGCAGGAAGATGGCCGACATAAAAAATAAAAGGGTGGCGCCAGACAATCGGTTTGCTTAGCATCTGATCTTCGTTGATCAGGCGAAACAGCTCATCGGTTTTAGCCCACGCCGAACGAAACCGTGCTTCGAACCTCGCCCTCTCGATGTTGACTCGCGGTACGAATGCGCGGTTCATTACGACACCCCGCCGTCACTTCTGAAGAAACTGCAATACTTCACGAGGATGCTCCTCCGCGTTAGCAACCGGCGCCCATTGGCGTAATACCTTGCCGTCAGGACCGATCACCACCGTCGAGCGAATAGCGCCTTCGACGGTCTTGCCCTCCATATTTTTCTTCTCACCCCAAGCGCCGTACGCCTGCATGACTTTGGTATCGGGATCGGAAAGAAGAGTAAACGGCAAGTTATATTTATCGATAAATTGATTGTGCGACTCGACTCCGTCTTTGCTCACGCCCAAAACGACGGCGTTGGAATTCGTGACAGAGTCGATGGAATCACGAAAGCCGCAAGCTTCCTTGGTGCATCCAGGCGTGTCATCTTTCGGATAGAAATAAAGAACGACGCTTTTACCTCGGTAATCGGACAGAGAATGTCGTTTTCCATCGCTGCCTTCCAACGTAAATGCCGGCGCCTGCTGCCCTTCTAAATTACCCATGGGAACCTCCTACTCAAGATTTGAGCTATTTCTTTTCTCTATCATCTATAGAGGCTTGGTCAATACGACCAGCGATAATTGTGCGTGGTGGGAGAAGCTGGCGGCGCGCACGGAGGATACTTACACGATCCTACGGCGTTCATGCCGGTAGTGCTTGGAAGAGCTATCTGCTTTTAGAAACTCGCGGAATGCCTGAGCAACGGGTGATAACGGCCGGCCTTTGTAGCAAACCTCGTAAAAGTCGCGAATCATTTTCAATCCGCGAATCGCGATTTCCGTTAACAGGCCATCGGCCAGTTCACGCTCCACTGAAACGCGGGACAAAATCGAAATACCGAACCCCGAGATCAGCGCCTCTTTTACCGCCGCGGTGCTTCCAAGCTCCATTGCTACAGTGAGCAGGTCGTCGGCTGAACGTCTGCCCTTGCTAATAAGGTGACGAAAAGAATCCAAGGTTCCCGAGCCGCGTTCACGCGAGATGAACTGTTCCGACCGCAAATCCGACAGCTCAACGGATTTTCGGCGGCCCCATGGATGTCCGCTCGGCACCGTGAGTACCATTTCGTCCTGCCAGATCTTCTCGAAGGATAGTCTGTTTTCCGCGTTCTTAAAGCCGACGAATCCGACTTCGACTTTGCCGTCGAGCACCTCGTCAACGATGCTTGCCGAGTCGCCGATTCGCAGGATGGGCTTTACCCGAGGATGCTTTTGGATGAACGCCGCAAGCCTTTGCGGCAGTAGATATTCACCGGGAATGTTGCTGCCGCCGATCCAAAGTTCGCCGCTCAGGCTACCGTGGAAGCGCTCGATCTTAGCCACCGTTTCTCTTTTGAAAGCCAGCAGATCCTTAGCCTGCTCCAGCAGCAGTATTCCTAACGCGGTCAGAGTAACTTTCCCGGGAATCCGATAGAACAACTTACCGCCAAGCGTTTTTTCCAGTTCCTGGATATGCGCGCTGACTGTGGGTTGCTTCAACGATAGCCGTTGTGCCGCTTCTGAAAAGCTTTTAAGTTCTGCTACCCAGAAGAAGACTTCCAGCTTGTGTAGATCCAAATCGCCTTTTAGTTTGACCATGGTAAGTTGATCGGCGGTGATGTTTGCTATTAAATGCCGGGAGCGAACGTTGTCAACCGCACAACTTGACGGTATATTTTTGATCAATGTCAAAGCAATCGCCGTTGATCAGCGTTCATCGCGGTAATGGAGCGATACTAGCGGATTATGATGGGTGGTCGCTGCCCCGACATTTCGGCAACCCGCACGAGGAGTACTTATCGGTTCGCCGCGCAGTCGGTCTTTTGGACTTCTCCAATCGTGCCATCTTTGAATTCACCGGCGCCGATCGTCTATCTTATCTACAGGGCCTGATCTCAAATGATTTGCGGGTGGCATCCTCGGGTGAAGGAATTTATGCCGCGTTCTTGAGCCAGCAGGGAAAAGTTCTCGGCGACTGCCGTGTCTTGACTAGCGACGATCGTTTCATCGTCGATATATGGGAACCGCTTAAGCCAAAAATTTTCGCTCATCTACACCGTTATTTGGTTGCCGACGAGGTGGAGATCGCGGATCTAAGCGACCGCTGCGCCATCTTATCCATTCAGGGACCCAAGTCGGAAACCCTGCTGGAAGAACTTCTCCCGAGAGACCAACAGCCGCAGACAAACCTAGCGCACTCGATTGCTGAAGTTGGCGGGGTTGAAATGCGCATCTGCCGCTATAGCCATACTGGTGAAGACGGTTTCGATCTGATGATTCCTCTCGCCGACGTTGAAAGCATGGCGCGCGAGTTGACCGAAATCGCCTCAACGTACTCTGCCCGATGGGTCGGCACGGACGCTTACGAGATCCTACGAATCGAAGCAGGTATTCCGCGTTATGGCGCCGACATTACCGATGACAATCTCATACTGGAAACCGGTTTGACTCACGCTGTGAGCTTTAACAAGGGCTGCTATCTGGGTCAGGAAGTCGTCGAAAGGATTCGCTCCCGCGGCCACGTCAACAAAAATCTTACCGGGCTCATAATCGGCGGCAAAAAGCCCCCGCCGGCAGGCAGCAAAATATTGTCAGGCGAAAAGGAAATCGGCACGGTTACGAGTTCCGTCTACTCCCCGGCTTTCGACTCTCCAATAGCGCTGGGCTACGTTCATCGCGACCATCGTTCTCGAGGTACACAGTTACTGGTACGCTATGATGCGGAGCTTCTTGTCAATGCCACCGTTACGGAGTTACCGTTCACCGCTACCCGGCCCCCCGAAACACTAACGTGATCGTGCCAATCGCATGCGCCGGGATTCGAACCGCCTGTCCGCGGCCCTCCGCACTTGAATCCGAACGCCGAGTCCGTATATTGAACGAAAAATTTTGCCCCACCCGAGAAAGGCTGAAGAGAAATGGCTAATTTTGTCAAAGTCTGCAGGGCCGAGGATATCAAAGCCGGTTGTGCCAAGAGCCTTGAAATTAATGGTAAGTCAATTGGCGTCTACAATGTCGACGGCAAGTTTTACGCGATCAATGACATTTGCGGTCATCGCGGCGGGCCGTTAGCCGAAGGCGAACTGGATGGCACCACGGTGATTTGTCCTTGGCATGGCTGGCGCTACAATGTCACCACCGGTGAAAACGAATTGCTACCGGCATTGCCGATTGAAAAATATGAAGTAAAAGTTGAAGGCGATGACGTACTGGTGGACGTTTAAGAAAACCACCCTAATAAAAAGGGCCCGCTGCCATCGTTGATGGAGCGGGCCCCTCTGTTAAATATCCTTCCTAGCTTTGTTGATTTTGTCGAGCTCATTAAACAGATCAGAATTTTCCGGAACGCCCTTGTCGTACTCTTGGGCGAATCGAATTGTCCCCTGTTTGTCGATAATGAAGACCGCGCGCTTCGGCATCCCCTGCGGTCGCAAACAATCATATTGCGCGCACACTGCGCCATGAGGCCAGAAGTCCGACAGCATCGGGAAGTTGATGCCCCCCATTCTTTCGGCAAATACTTTGTGAGAAAAAACCGAATCGACACTTACGCTCAGAACCTGAGCGTCGCGGGCTTCGAATTCCTTGCGGTCTTTTTCGAAGCTGCTTAGCTCACGCTCTCACCCGCCGGTGAAATCCAGTGGGTAGAACGCCAACACTACGTTCTTGCTGCCCTGGTAGTCCTTTAGTGATACATTATGTTCGCGCGAGACGGGCAAGGTGAATTCGGGCGCTATCTGCCCAACGCTTGGCATCGCCATATCAACCTCCTTCGCTGTAAAGTAAGGCTCGGGTTTAGCAGCTCTAAGCTTTCAAGTAAAGCTTAACGTAGTCCTTGAGGGCTGCGCGTGTGCTGTCGAAGGCGAGATCCGGCCAAGGAATCTGGCTGGCGACGAATGTTGCTGCTTCGATCGACTCATCTCCGGCAGCCAGCTCACCGCCCGTGATATGCGCCCGGTAAACGATGATGACGTTGGGAGACTTCCGATAGGAATAAACATCGATAAGTCCATCCAGTTCCACTCGGAGCCGCGACTCCTCAAGCGTCTCTCGCACCGCAGCCTCTTGGACACTCTCGCCGCGATCGACATAACCGCCGGGAAAGACCCATTTGCCCATGGCAGGCTCGACGCCGCGCCGGAGTAATACAACACCGCCGTTCAATGTGAAAATCGTGCCGGCGACGACCTTCGGATCCTGATAAAAGATGAAAGAACAAGCCCGGCATACCAGGCGCTTTGGCTCCATCGCTTTGATCGACCTCTTCTCCAGCGCGCCGCCACAGCGAGGACAGAATTGGTATTCAACATGCCCGTGCGCATGATGCTGATGATCTGGTGATGTCATAGATTCTTTTTACCGGATATTTACTTGAAGTAAAAGAAAACTTTGGGTACGGTCAACGATGCTTCGCGCTGTTATTTTCGATTTTAACGGAATCATCGTCGACGACGAACCAATCCATTTCGAGCTATTCCAACGGGTTCTCAAAGAGGAGGGCATCAAGCTCACCGAAGCAGACTATTATGCTCGCTATCTTGGCTGTGACGATCGTGGCGCATTCACAACCGCCTACCGTGAGCACGGCCGAGCACTTAGCCATTCAAAGCTCGCCCAACTGATTGAGCGCAAAGCCGCCTACTACCGGGAAGACATAAAGAGCAAGATGAGGGTCTTCCCCGGAGTCCAAACGCTAGTCCCGCACCTGGCGCAGAAACTACCTCTCGCCATCGCCTCGGGTGCTTTAAGAAACGAGATCGAGATCATTCTTTCGGGCATCGGACTCTCGGCGCATTTTCGCGCGATCGTGAGCGCGGAGGACGTTACTCGGGGAAAGCCCGAGCCGGAAATTTTTCTAAAGGCATTGGCGCAACTAAACGCCGCTCTCAACAGCGATCATCCTATCAGCCCGTCCGAATGTCTCGTCATCGAAGATTCCAAGGAAGGAATCCGCGGCGCTCGTCGCGCCGGCATGAAATGTCTGGCGGTGACCAATTCGCACCCGGCGAGACTTCTCGACGAGGCCGATAGCATCGTCGATAGCTTAGAAGGGATCGGTCAGCCGCAACTTGAAGCTATATGCTCTTAGGCCGGCTACGACCTAGCGGTAGGGACTTTTTTGTGGCCGCAGAGTGATTTCGACCGGGCAACAGGTCGGCGCTGAGGCCAGGATGTAGCGAACCGTCTGTGCCACGTCCGCCGGTTGAATCATCTTGCTGCGGTCGAGTTGCCGGTTGGGCGGAATTAGCGGCGTAGCGACAAACCCCGGCAAGATTACAGCAACCTTGATGCCGTACTCGCGCACTTCTTCATACAAGGATTGGGTAAATCCAATCAAGCCGAACTTCGACGCAGAATAGGCAGCGCCATTGGCTTCACCGGTTTTTCCTGAGACCGAACCGATATTGATCACTGCTCCCTCGCCCTTCTCAATCATCTTCGGGACAAGCGACCGCGCAAGAATCATCGGGGCGCGGAGATTGAGCCGCAACGTCTGATCCAAATCCTCACTTGGTACTTTGACAACGGGCGCGCGCTTTCCCCAACCGGCGTTGTTGATCAGGATATCGGGTGCTCCCATGCGCTGCTGGCTTTCTTCGACGAGCCGTTGAATCTCATCGTCACGGGTTAAGTCTGCCGCGATAGTGATCGCCTCGCCGCCGGATGTCGATATTTCCTGCTGGACTTGTTCGAGTTGAGCGGGTGTGCGCGCAGTCAAAATGACCCTGCAGCCGCACTCTGCGAGATTGGAAGCAACAGCCCTGCCGATACCGCGGCCGGCGCCGGTGACAACGGCTATCTTCCCTGCCAGGCTGTTCACTGGAATGACTGCAAATCAGGTGAATGAGGGTACTGGTTCAGTTTAGTCAGATTTCTTTTCCGTTCGAGATCACCGACTGCATGACCTAGTTGTCGTCCCACTGAATACCGCGTGCTGTGACCTATTTGCAGGCTGCTCAAAGACCTTGGCTGCAAAGCGCGTGAAGTTCGCTGAGCTGAGCGTACGGGCCAGTCCGTTGAAGCAGCCGGGCGAGCGCAACGACGCATATCAGGCTTTCTCAGCAGGCTAATGAACGGTTGACGGATCGCTCTGCAGCCCTGGCGGCGCTACCGATGAGCCATGATGGTGAATCATCCGCCAGGCGCCACAATTCTTGAGAAAAACATTGGTTGCCAAAATTGTTACTGAAACGTTCTGACCCTCAAGGGAACTGGTCAGGTTTTCATAGAGCGTCACCCAAGCCACGTTACCGCGGACGTCCACTGTAACGTCAGTCAGCATGAAACGCATGGAGGGTGTGTTCTCAAAAATGCGCCGCCAGCTTTCCATGACCGGCTCCCATCCCCTCAAGATCCGCCATCCGGGATGCCCGCATTGGATGTCGCAATCTTTCGCCCATATCTTTTCCATCTCTTTGATGTCAAGGCTTTCGAAAGCACGATAGAAGCTCTCGTTGGCTCTGACGACTTCCAGTTTCTCTTCCTGCATTGGAGTCAATGCGATGGGTTGGGCGTGATGAACACCAGCACTACCAATTGCTGTTGGCTGCGATTGCTGACGCCGTGATTTTGTCCTGAAGCAGCCAGCGCCATTTCTCCCGCGCCCAATTCTTTCTCTTCGTTGCCGACTTGAAATAGACCCCGTCCCTCGACGACATAGTAAACCTTGTCCTGTCCATCGTGCGTGTGCGGCGCCTGGGTTTGCCCCGGCTCGAAACAGTAAACATCGCAGACAAACCGATCCGTCCCAAACAACATATTCTTTTTCATCTTGTCGGCAGCGAACTGCTTT
>JAICEJ010000011.1 GCA_025924215.1 Candidatus Binatia bacterium | reverse complement strand
CCTAGTTCGACGAAGATGAATTCGGGATTAACAATACACAACCTTTCTCTCTCTGTCGGAGAGTTCGGTGTACGGCTCTAGGAGGTCTCCTGGCTTACGGGATGGAGAGGCTTTCCTCGCCTATCTTTCACGCCTTCCCATCCTTTGCGATGGCACGGGGACAGTGGCTGCCGGTGAAAGATCCTATCCGATTACAGTGGCGGGACCGCGCCGGATTTACACCGGCTTCCGTTGATCTTAGAGCGCCAAACTGATGTCGCGGAAATTACCTGGTGAGCTGGAAGTTGTCAACATAGTTGATCATTGAATGCTGGAGTGATGAGCCGGGCGCATCGGAACGGTCAAAGGATCAACCAAAATACAATCGGGATCGTGACCACTGAAATGAAAGTGCTCAAAACGACGATGGAGGCAGCGAGCTCCGGATCCTTGCCGTACTTTTCGGTGAGCACGAAATTGATCACTGCTGCCGGGAGGGCGCCGTAAAGCAGCAATACCTGGCGATTGACGCCTTCGGCAGCGATCAAATGAACCACGATAGCCGCCATCGTAAACCCACCGAAGATCCGAACGAGGGCGCCGCCAAAGGCGTGGCGCCATTTGAACGACTGAAATTCATGCAGGCGGTAACCCAGGCTGACAAGCATTATTGGAATGGTTGCTTGACCGAGCATCGATATTGGTTGGAAGAGCAGTTCCGGAATGGTCATCCGGCTGAGGTTCAAGCCTAAACCGGCAATGGTTGCGTAGATCAACGGCAAACGAAAAATCTCGGTCCAATTGCGGCGCCCGCTCAACAGGTAAATGCCTAGCGAGTATTGCAGAAACGTAATGATCACAAACATCAACGTGGCACGTTGCATGCCGGGCTCGCCGAAGGCGAACAGTGCCAGTGGAATGCCCATATTGCCAGCGTTCATGAACAACACGGGCAGAGCAAAGCCGCGCGAGCTGAATCGAAACAAAGAGAAGTAGAGCCGGATCAGAAATCCTACACCGGTAAAGATCAAAAGAACGCCGATTGCTAAGACAAGGATATCGTTTATCAAGATCGGTTTACTAGCCAAAGAGGTAAACACCAGAGAAGGCGTCCCCAAGTAAACAATCAGCTCCGTGATCGGAAGCAGAGTGATTTTCTTCCAATGAGCGAAGCAAAAGCCGATGGTGATTAGCACAAAAACCGGAACAACGGGGTAAAGCGGAGTAAAGAGTTCCATGTCGGACATTCTGGAACTCAAAGAGATGCCATCAGCACCAGGCTCAAGGCTTCGCTCCCTTCGACCACCGCGCCGTAGTTGTCACGGGTCAGCGCGCCGGTTTGCTTGTGGAACAGAGCTCGACAAAGCAGAGCCAGAATCGAAAGAGAAAGCCCGATCCAAAGGGCGGTGCGGTCGAGTAGGTAACTTGCCAGCGCGAGTGTCGCAATCGTTGCAAATGCAACGTGCCAAAATCTGACGTTTGCCGCGATAATACTGGCCTCCCCTTCGCTGTGCCGGTATGAGCCGTAGATGAAAACGAGCATCGCCCAACGCGCCATTGCAGGAGTGAGTACTAACGCGAGCGTGAGCTTTTCTTCTAGAATATCGATGGACTTAATTTTGAAAAGGATCACGACAAGGATCGCAACAATCCCAACAGCGCTGCTCGATGACTCGCTCCCTGCGCTTGGCCTTACGCCTGGCGCATCGAAGGTTTTCTTCAAGCCTTCTAGGTGAACGGCGCCGGTGGCTAGTACCAGAAAAGCCACTAACGTCGTGCTGAGAATTTCGACATCCACATAGTTTTGCAGTGCGCGCGCGAGCAGCGCCAGACTCAAGCCGAGCACTAAACCAACGATAGGGAAAAGCGCCGCCGCTTGACCCACCATGGGGGCGCTTGGCGGGAAGCGCATAAACCGGCTTAAAATCGTAAGAAATTCAAACGCAGCAACAATGCTTTTCATTCGGTTTCCTTTTCTCTTAGAGACGCGGAGCTGTCAACGGCAACGCAATTCCACATCTTCCGCCGCGATTTCGGTAGAAGGCCATCAGACTAAAATATTCTTCAAAGAAATCAGCATCTTAGAGGGCACTTTTGGCTTTACTTTCGGGCGCATTTGAGGTACTATCTTAACTGTCTCAATTCGAGTCTAACCCCAGAACTTTCCAGGCAATATTTCAGTTGACAACAGGTGAAAATGGCTCAATCAAAACCACCTCAGCAAGACGACTACAAAGCCGATAACATTAAGGTGCTTGAAGGTCTTGAAGCGGTGAGAAAACGCCCTGGAATGTACATCGGCGACACAAGTGAGCGCGGGCTGCATCACTTAGTCTACGAGGTGGTGGACAATTCTATTGACGAAGCTTTGGCCGGCCACTGCGATAACATTGAAGTAACCATCCATATCGATAATAGCGTGACTGTGGTTGACAACGGTCGCGGTATTCCCGTGGATATACATTCGACTGAAGGAGTTTCGGCTGCCGAAGTTGTGCTCACCAAGCTCCATGCAGGGGGAAAGTTCGATAAATCTTCGTATAAGGTTTCAGGCGGCCTTCACGGCGTCGGCATTTCAGTTGTCAACGCGTTGTCGGAAACCCTTGAAATAGAAATCAAGCGCGATGGCAGGGTCTATCAACAGAGCTATCGACGCGGCGTCCCACAGGACAGGCTCACAGAGGTCGGAAAATCAAAGGAGCGTGGTACCAAGGTTACGTTCACGCCAGACACTGAGATCTTTGAAACCGTTGATTTTAGCTTCGACATTCTTTCACAAAGGCTACGTGAACTCGCGTTTTTAAATAGCGGCGTAAAGATCACTATTGAAGACGAGCGCAGTCAAAAGAAGCACGAATTTTTCTACAAAGGAGGTCTTCTTTCTTTTGTCGAGCATCTGAACCGCGCCAAAACCGCTATTCACCCAAAGGTCGTCCACTTCGCCGGCGAAAAGGAAGGTGTTGAGGTGGAAATCGCCATGCAGTGGAACGATGGCTATTCAGAGAATGTTTTTTCATTTGCCAACAACATCAACACCGCCGAGGGTGGAACCCATCTGATCGGCTTTAAGTCCGCATTGACGCGCACTGTGAATAGTTACGCCATCGATATCGGCCAGCTGAAAAAGGACGATGCAAATCTGCAGGGCGAAGACGTCCGCGAGGGTCTCACCGCGGTGGTGAGCGTCAAAGTACCTGAACCGCAGTTCGAAGGGCAAACTAAAACAAAACTGGGCAATAGCGAGGTGAAAGGCATCGTTGAGGCGCTCGTTAATGAAAAGTTCTCCAGCTATCTTAGCGAACACCCGGCTGACGCCAAAAAGATTATCGCCAAAGGTGTTGAAGCTGCTCGGGTGCGGGAGGCGACCCGCAAGGCCAAGGATTTGGCGCGGCGAAAGGGCGCCCTGGATTCCGGATCATTGCCCGGAAAGCTTGCCGATTGTCAGGAGAGAGATCCGGCGTTGAGCGAGATTTATCTCGTGGAGGGCGATTCCGCCGGCGGTTCCGCGAAGCAGGGACGGGACCGGCGTAATCAAGCGATTCTTCCTCTCAAAGGGAAGATCCTTAACGTCGAGAAGGCGCGGTTCGATAAGATGCTGTCATCACAAGAAATTCGGCTGATGATCACGGCGCTTGGGACCGGCGTCAAAGAAGACTACGACTCCGCAAAGCTTCGCTACCACTCGATCATTATCATGACGGATGCGGACGTCGACGGCTCGCATATTCGCACTTTACTACTGACGTTTTTTTATCGCCAGATGCCCGATTTGGTCGAGAAAGGCCATCTGTTTATCGCTCAGCCGCCGCTTTACAAAGTCAAGCGCGGCAAGCAGGAGCGGTATCTCAAAGATGAAGCAACCCTGGAAGATCATTTGATCGAGCTCGGCACCGAAAATATCCGCGTGCGCGCCACCAATGACGGCACTGGGCTAACCGGTCAGGCCCTACAGGGCTTTGTGAAAAAAGTTGCCCGTTGGGAAAAGCTGATGGCTCTAATTACGCGAAAAAGAAAAAATCGGGTTGTCATCGAAGGGCTCCTATTGGAAGAGCAGTTCAGCGAGGAAACCTTAAAAGACGAAAAAGCGCTGCGCGGTCTCGAAAGCCGACTCGTGTCTTACATAAACCTCACGGCTCCAGACCAAGCGCCGGTCTCGTGCGCGCTGGAAGAAGACCCGGAACACAATTGCTTTAAGCTTGTTTGCGCCACTCGAGCAAATGGCTCGAGGTCACAAACTATCATTGATCGCGAGTTCCTGATCAGCGCCGAGTATAAAGAAATCAAAAGATTGTTCAACGAACTGACGAGTATCGGCGTGCCGCCTTACGCGGTGGAAAACGGCGACCAGCAAGCTCAGCTTCGCTCCCTCACCGAAGTTCTTAAGTACATTATGGAGGGCGGCAAAAAGGGGCAGTATATCCAGCGTTATAAAGGCCTTGGCGAGATGAATCCGGATCAACTTTGGGAAACGACGATGAATCCGGAAACCCGGATTCTCTTGCAGGTTCGGATCGAGGATGCGGTAGAAGCCAACGACATCTTTTCGACTTTGATGGGCGATGAAGTCGAACCTCGGCGCAAATTTATCGAAGATCACGCTCTCACGGTGAAAAACCTCGACGTCTAGCGGCTGCTGAAAAAAGACTCATAGGCTTCGTTGCACGCGATCGTGTCGCTACAACGTACTGCTTAAAGTACGCTCCGCTCGGCGATTTTCGCAGGTCTCGCCTGTGTGAATCTTTTGAGCAGCCGCAGCCACAGTTCAGACGATCTGCCAAACGAACGACATTAGTTATGAACCCCGTTTAAACTTATGGAAGCATCATTAAAGTCGCAAAAAGTACCCGTCTATATCGAAGATGAGATGCGGCAGTCCTACATGGACTATGCCATGAGCGTCATTGTCGGCCGGGCGCTGCCCGACGTCCGTGACGGGCTCAAGCCGGTCCACCGGCGAGTGCTCTACGCCATGTACGATATGGGCAATACCTGGGATAAGCCGTACAAGAAATCGGCCCGTCTGGTCGGGGATATCATTGGTAAGTATCACCCCCACGGCGACACCGCGGTTTATGACACGATTGTCCGGATGGCGCAGGACTTCGTCATGCGTTACCCGTTTATCGATGGCCAAGGCAATTTCGGTTCGGTCGATGGCGACTCCCCGGCGGCGATGCGTTACACCGAAATCCGAATGGCTCGTCTCGCCGAAGAGATCCTCGCCGACATCGAGAAGGACACAGTCGATTTCATTCCCAACTATGATGATTCCTTAAAAGAACCGGCGGTTCTACCGTCGCGCATTCCTAATCTCCTGGTCAACGGCGCATCTGGAATCGCAGTGGGAATGGCGACTAACATTCCGCCGCACAATATCGGCGAAATCGTCGATGGTCTCGTCGCCTTGGTCGATAATCCTGGGATCACCATCAAAGAGTTGATGAAATATATTCCCGGGCCGGATTTTCCAACTGCCGGTTTCATTCACGGCAAAGAACCCATTGTTCAAGCCTACAGCGAGGGCAAAGGCATTGTTCAGATGCGTGGTAAAGCGTTCACCGAAACGCTCAAACGCACCGGAAAAGAACAGATTATCATCAGTGAAATTCCTTTCATGGTCAACAAAGTGCGGCTCATCGAGCAGATTGCCGCCTTGGTGCAGGAGAAAAAAATCGAAGGAATCTCCGATCTGCGCGATGAATCGGATCGTGAGGGCATGCGCATCGTCATTGAGCTAAAGCGCGACGCGGTGTCAGAAATAATCATAAACCAGCTGTATAAGCATACTTCTCTGCAAGAGTCCTTCGGCATCAATATGCTGGCGATCGTTGACGGACGGCCAAAGCTTCTCAATCTTCGCGATGCGCTCCGGGCGTTCTTGGATCATCGCAAGGAGGTCGTTACCCGGCGCACCGCTTTCGATCTACGTAAAGCCGAAGAACGCCTGCATATTTTAGAAGGTCTAAGGATTGCGCTGGATAATCTTGATGCGGTGATCACCCTTATCCGCAACGCTAACGATCCCAAGGCGGCTAAAGAGGGCCTGGTGGCCAGTTTCGGGTTATCGGAACTTCAGGCGCAGGCGATTCTCGACATGCGCCTACAGAGATTGACCGGCCTCGAGCGCGACAAAATTCTTCAAGAGCATAAGGAAACGGTCGAACTGATAGCCAAGCTGCTGGCGATTTTGGCCGATGAAAAGGAGATTTATAGAATCATCGTCACGGAGCTCAAAGATATTAAGGACAAATTCGGCGACGAGCGGCGGACGCAAATCGTTGCCCGCTCCGAAGAAATTTCTATCGAGGACATGATCGTCGATGAAGAGATGGCCGTAACCATCTCGCACGAGGGTTACATCAAGCGCAACCCGGTGAGTTTATACCGGGCGCAGCGGCGCGGCGGCAAAGGAAAGATCGGCACGACGACCAAAGAGGAGGATTTCGTCGAGTACTTAATCATCGCCTCGATGCACTCCTATATTCTCTTTTTTACGACCACCGGCAAGGTCTACTGGGTGAAGGTTCATGAACTGCCACAGGCCAGCCGTGCTGCCAAAGGAAAGCCCATCGTCAACCTGCTTAATTTAGAACCGGGTGAAAGGGTCTCGGCTTTCCTTTCTGTTCGGGAGTTCGTCGAGGGCCGGTTTATTGTTTTCGCAACCAAGAAGGGCGCGGTCAAAAAAACCGATCTAATGTTGTATTCCAATCCGCGGGCGTCCGGAATACGCGCCATCGGCCTCGAAGACGGTGATGAGGTAATCGGTGTGCGGCTTACCGATGGGGAGCAGGAGCTGATTCTATCGACCCTGGACGGCCAGTCCATCCGCTTCAAGGAGGATCAGGTCCGGCCGACCGGGCGCGGAACTTATGGCGTGCTCGGAATTCGTCTTGATTCAGGCGACGCTGTGGTCAGTATGGAGATGCTCAATCGCGGCGCCAGTATTTTGACTGTCTCGGAAAAGGGCTATGGCAAGCGCACGGAGATGGAAGAGTATCGTCTCCAATCGCGTGGCGGCAAGGGCATCATTACGATGAAGGCCACCGAAAAGACCGGGCGCATAGTCGGCGGACAACAAGTCACCGACGACGATCAACTAATGCTTGTGACCAATAATGGTAAGATCATTCGCCTGCGCATGAGAGACATCCGGGTAATTGGACGCAACACACAAGGAGTGCGTCTTATCGATGTGGAGGAGGGCGAGCGAGTGGTCTCGTTGGCGCGGTTGGCTGAAAAAGAAGAAGACGAGGAAGAGGCGGAATAGCCTTCCCCGGACATCTTCGATGTCCGATTCATCTGAAAGTGGGATAGATCCAGTCACTATTTAAATCTGTCGAGCAGGTCATTAACGAGTTATGGCAAAGCTGATTAGTATCATCGGCGCTGGTGGTTGGGGCACCGCGTTGGCCACCGTCTTGGGACAGAAGGGGCTCTCAGTATCCCTCTGGTGTCATGGCGCACAAACCTATCGTGAATTAGCGGAAACGAAACAGAACCGCAGTTACTTAATCGGGATTACGATCCCCGATAACGTAAAGGTGACCCGCTCCCTAGATGAGGCAGTGACGGACAGGGAAGTTGTGTGCTGCGCTGTGCCATCTCACGCCGTACGGCAGGTCATGAGCGAGGCCTCCTCTCATGTCAATTCGAAAGCGATCGTTATCTGTGGCACCAAGGGATTGGAAGAGGCGACTTCGAAAACCATGGGCGAGGTTTTATTAGAAATCTTTGGTAGCCGCGCCGCCCAAAGGCTAGCATTCATCTCAGGGCCAACCTTCGCAATCGAGGTTGCTCAGGGGTTACCCGCGGCATTGACCGTAGCCGCGTACTCTGAAAAGATCGCCGCCGAAATCCAAACAATTCTTAGTACCGCAAGCCTTCGGGCCTATACCTCGAAAGACGTGATCGGCGTGCAGATGGGCGGCGTGATCAAGAACGTTATCGCGATAGCTGCAGGCATCAGCGACGGCTTGGGGTTGGGGCATAATGCGCGCGCGGCTTTAATTACCCGGGGCCTAGCTGAAATGACACGGTTGGCGGTCAGAATGGGAGCAGAGCCGTTGACCCTAGCTGGTTTGCCGGGAGTTGGCGATTTGCTCCTCACCTGCACTGGCGCGTTGAGCCGAAATCGGCAAGTCGGGTTGCAAATCGGCGCCGGCAAGAGCCTTGAAGAAATAAGGCAGGGCTCGCGCATGGTGGCGGAAGGCATCCGCAACGCTCGCTCGGTTTATTTTTTGGCACAAAAGCTAGCCGTTGAAATGCCCATTGTCGAGCAAATGTACTTGATCATTCATGAAGGCAAGAAACCTTCGGAGGGGGTTCGGGATCTGATGCAGCGTTCTCTTAAGGCTGAACAAGCCTAAATTGACAATGCCAACTCTGTATGATTCATATAGCTTAGCCGCGAAAAACCCACTCTTGTTGGTAGTGCCCAATCGCGTATTGCTCATGTTTCCGTACATTTCCGCTGATTGAACTTTCGCGAGCGGATTTCTTGCGCGGCAAGCCAGCTGAGTTCGTTCTAATATCCTGATGTAGACGACGGAGCAAAGTCATCATGAAAAGAACTTATCAACCAAGCAATATCAAGCGAAAACGGACACATGGGTTTTTGACTCGAATGGAAACCCCCGGTGGTCGTAACGTTCTCAGGCGCCGTCGCGCCAAGGGAAGGAAGAAACTAACGGTCATTGTGCCACCGAAACGGGCTAGAACCTAGATATGCCAAGTGCGGTCGGAGCGGGTTTCCCCAAACAAGCCCGCCTTAGGAAACGACCGGAATTTATCCATCTCTCGCGCTCCGGCAAAAAGCAACACACCGCTAATTTCGTAGTCATTACGAGAGAAACCGATCGATCTGAAGCCCGCTTGGGAATTACCGTTAGTTCGAAGGTGGGTAATGCGGTCGTTCGCAATCGAGTAAAGCGATTGCTCAGGGAGTGCTTTCGACAGTGGAATCATCAAATTGTGCCGCCGCGGGATATACTCGTCATAGCTAAACCGGGAGCAGCCAACCTTTCGTTCTCAGCTGTGGCTAGCGAAATCCGCCGATGCGTTACCGAGAGCCGGCCGTGCAAGCATTAATGGTAAGATTCTTTCGACACGTTATCACCGGCATCTTGGGTGTCTATCATCGACTTATCTCGCCATTCTTACCAGAAGCATGTCGTTTCTTCCCGAGTTGTTCTGTCTACGCTTCCGAAGCGATTTACAAATATGGCTTGCTCAAGGGTGCATCGCTTGGCGTAAGGCGGCTTAGCCGCTGCCATCCGTGGCACCCCGGCGGCTATGATCCGGTTGATTAAATAAAATAAATAATGGAAAAACGTGCCTTTCTAGCGATTGCTCTTTCTTTATTGGTCCTGGTGCTCTACCAGGAATGGATCAGCCGCCAGTACCCTACACCTCCGCCGCAACCTCCGGCAGAGCAGAAAACAGAAGCAGCGAAAGCACCAACTGCTGACTCGGTAGCTCCATCGACACCCGCCGAGATTAAGCCAGCGCCAGCACCGGCTGCAAAACAGATCCAAGACATTCGCGTTGAAACCGATAATTATATTGCTCTGTTTACCAACCAGGGGGCGCGACTGAAAAGTTTTAAGTTCAAGCACTATCAGGCCACCGCAGATCCCAACAGTCCGCCATTTGAAATGATCGCAACGGTGCCGGGGGTACCTTATCCTCTAGGAGTGAAGTGGAACAGCGCGGTGCCAACCGATGACGCGTCGATCATTTATCGAGTCGATGGCAGCGACCTTAAACTCAGCGGTGAGGCCGAGGGAACTTTAACCTTCCAGGGAACCGCTTCAGATGGAGTGACGATCACCAAAAAACTGATCTTTGTCGGAGCGCAGTATCCGATTGGGCTTGAGCTTAACGCCAGAGCTTCAGATGGTAGCGTTTTTGCGCCGGCGGCTTTGCTCACCGTGCCAAGCCAGCATGAGGATCCTAATGCCGACGCGCCGTTTGAAGGTTTTCTCACAGTCGTGGACGATAAGGTCAAGCGAGAACCAGTCAGCGATGAGCTCAGGAAAGGTAAAGAAATCTCCGGCCAGCTTTCCTGGGCAGGATTTGGGTTTACCTATTTCATGATGGCGCTCGTGCCAGAGAATGGGGCCGGCTACAGAGTGGGCGTGCAACAGTCCGGACCGGCTCTGGTCCTATCAGTCGCCGAGCCAATCGGCAAGCCTAACGGGACTCAATATACCTTGTTTGTCGGGCCGAAAGAGTTGAATGTCCTGGAATCCATCGGCAAAGGGATGGAGAAGGCCATCGACTTTGGCTACTTTGGATTTATCTCGATTCCCTTCCTATATATCCTGCATTTCTTTCACCAGTTCACCAATAGCTATGGAATCGACATCATTCTTCTGACGGTGCTGCTGAAGATATTAACAGCGCCGCTGACCCATAAGAGCTATGCTTCCATGAAGCAGATGCAAAAGCTTCAGCCACAGATGGAACGGTTGAAGGAAAAATTTAAGGACGATCGGGAAAAACTGAACAAAGAGATCATGGAAATGTACCGGCGCAACGGAGTCAACCCGCTCGGCGGTTGCCTGCCGATGGTCGTGCAGTTTCCGGTTTTTATCGGCCTTTATAATGCGCTCTACATACCAATCGAGCTGCGCCATGCGCCATTTCTGTGGATTAACGACCTTTCCAAGCCCGATTGGCAATCGCTGCCTTTCGAATTTGCCGGTTGGCATCTGGGCGTTCCCGTGCTTACGATACTGATGGGGGCCAGCATGTTCGTTCAGCAATGGATGACCCCCACCGCGGGAGACCCCAATCAGCGAAAGCTAATGCTGATGATGCCGCTGATATTTACCTTTATGTTCGTAACTTTTCCGGCAGGGCTAACTATCTACTGGCTGATCAATAATGTTCTTTCGATCGCCCAACAGTGGTGGATTAATCGCAGCGTGAAGTAGGCTGTTAGCGAGGTATATCTTGTATGGATTACGTGGAAACCGAAGGGGACACCATCGATCAAGCAATCGAGAACGCGCTGATACGTCTCGGCGTTGAGCGTGACAGAATTAGCATAGAAATACTGTCCGAAGGCAAACGCGGCATTCTTGGTTTTGGCACTCAAAAAGCGCGGGTGCGGGCGTCCGTGAGAAGACCTCCTGTCGAAGTGAACCATCTCGAGCAGGCAGCGGATCCCGGGGTGGTCGCAAGCGCGGCTGCCAGGCCGTTAACCGAGGCGGAAACCACCGCTATTGGCGAAAAGGCCAAAGGCGTGCTGAATGAAATCCTGAAAAGAATGGGAATTGAAGCATCTGTGCAGGCTAAGACCGGCGACAAAGCCGACGAGATCATTTTGGAAGTCATCTGTGATGAAAGCGGCCTGCTGATCGGGCGCAAAGGTCAAACTCTGGAGGCTTTGCAGTACCTCGTGACGCGCATCGCCGGGGACCGGCAAGGAAGCGAAGGGCCGCACATCCTGGTCGATATCGAGAATTATCGTCAACGGCGGAAAAAATCGCTCGAAGACATGGCGTTGCGCCTCGGGGAAAAAGCCAAACGGCAACGAAAGACGGTAACCGTAGATGCTCTGAGCGCGGCTGATCGGCGCATTGTTCACGCGGCGCTACAGGACGATCCTTGGATCACAACCAAAAGCCTTGGTCAAGGATCCTATAGACGGTTGCTCATAATTCCTGAAGGGGATCGTAAGAGGAAAGAAGAATCGAAGCCAATCGACAAACAAGATTCGAGATCTCAGAGCAATATCGACAGGCCGCGCCCTGCCCGGACCTCTTAAGAGAACCGCTGACTCCACTTGAATCTGCTCTGCCGGCAACGTTCAATCTTTGATTGACCGCTCCATGTCAGTTTCCTATAGTAAACCGGTGATCAAACGACGCGCAACAAGACAAATTCAGCTTGGTAAGGTCAAGGTAGGCGGAGATGCGCCTATTACCGTCCAGTCGATGACCAAGACCGATACCTGTGATGTCCGCGCCACTGTTCATCAGATATGGTCATTGGAGGCGGCCGGATGCGACATCGTCCGGGTAGCCGTGCCGGTGCGCGCGGCGGCGGAACAGCTCGCCGAGATCAAAAAGAAAATTCGTATTCCTCTGGTAGCCGATATTCATTTCAACTATAAACTAGCGCTGATCTCATTGGAGCAGGGTGTCGACGGTTTACGTCTCAACCCCGGCAATATCGGCGCGCGCCGTTATGTCGAAGAGGTCGTCAAATTGGCCGCCGAGCGCCAGACTCCGATTCGTATCGGCGTCAATGCTGGTTCTCTGGAAAAAGATTTATTGGAAAAAGCCGGCGGTCCGACAGCCGAAGGGATGGTGGAGAGCGGGTTGCGCCACATCCGCATTTTAGAGGATTTGAATTTTTCCGAAATCAAGATTTCGCTTAAAGCCTCCGATCCGCTGATGATGATCGAAGCCTACCGCATGCTCGCCGATAAAGTCGATTACCCGTTTCATTTGGGCGTCACTGAAGCGGGCACGCCGACAGTTGGCACCATCAAATCCGCGGTGGGCCTGGGAACTCTACTCGCTGAGGGCATTGGCGACACGATACGTGTTTCCTTGGCGGCCGATCCGGTCGAAGAAGTGCGGGTGGGCGCCGAGATTCTAAAATCGCTGGGTCTAAAAAAAGAAGGTTTGACCTTCGTCGCTTGTCCTTCCTGTGGTCGGGCAGATGTCGATCTCGTGAGCCTCGCCAAAGCAGTGGAAGAACGGATGATTCCTTACAGCAACCTGAATATCCACGTCGCGGTGATGGGCTGCGAGGTCAACGGCCCGGGTGAAGCTCGCGCTGCTGATTTGGGTGTTGCCGGCGGCAAGGGTATCGGCCTACTGTTCAAGAAGGGCCAGGTAATTCGCAAGGTGCCTGAAGCTCGCATCGTCGATGCCCTCATGGAAGAAGTGCAGAAGCTCGCCGACGAGAAAAAGGCCGAGCAGCCAGCCGCGGCTAACGATTAGCCGTTCTCCAACAGTCTCACTCTCGTCCCAAGGATAATATGCGCTGGAGTCAAATACTCATCCCGACACTCAAGGAAGATCCGTCCGACGCCGAAGTGATCAGTCACAAATTGCTCGTGCGCGGCGGCTTTATTCGCCAGGTTAGCCGCGGCATTTACGACTATTTCCCGCTTGCTCTAAAAGTCATTCGCAAAATAGAAAACATCGTCAGAGAAGAAATGGACGGCGCCGGCGCGCAGGAACTGCTGATGCCGATCGCTTCGCCCGCCGAACTCTGGCAAGAGAGTGGCCGCTGGGAGATTTACGGCAAGGAATTGATTCGTTTCAAGGATCGTAATGACAGAGACTTTTGCCTCGGCCCCACTCACGAGGAGATTGTTACGGACCTGGTGCGCCGAGCCGTGCGATCGTATCGGGAATTGCCGTTTAATCTTTATCAGATCCAAACCAAATTTCGCGACGAAGTGCGGCCGCGCTTCGGCCTCATGCGCGGGCGAGAGTTCATCATGAAGGACGCTTATAGCTTTCACACTGACGTCGATGACTGCAAGCGCGAATACGATAACATGGTCTCGACTTATCGGCGCATTTTCGATCGCTGCGGCCTAAAGTACCGGCCTGTGGAAGCCGACACCGGCGCTATCGGCGGCAGCTTGTCGCATGAATTTCAAGTCCTGGCAGAATCAGGGGAAGATGCCATCGTCAGCTGTAACAGCTGCGACTACGCAGCTAATCTTGAGAAGGCCGCAGTCAAGGCCCACCAACCGGCAGCGCGGGATCTTACGGCAGAGGCACCCGGTCTTGAGAAAGTCTCCACCCCCGGCAAAAAGAGTGTTGCCGAGGTCGCCGGATTTCTCAAGCTTGCGCCAGACAAGTTCATCAAGACAATGGTCTATCAAGTCAACGGTGATGAGCTGGTAGCTGCTCTGGTGCGCGGTGACCATGAGATCAACGAGGTCAAATTACAAACGGCCCTGAGCTGCCGTGAAATTACGCTTGCCAATGAAGCAGCCGTTGTCGCTGCTACCGGGGTCGCGCCGGGCTATCTAGGACCGATCGGTTTGAAACTGCGAACCATTGCCGATCTTTCCGTTCAGTCGATGCGCGGCGCGGTCACGGGAGCCAATGAAGCGAACGCGCACTATATCGAAGTCGATCAAGAGCGTGATTTTACCCCGACGGCCTTTGCCGACATCAGGCTGGCGTTAGCCGGAGACCACTGCCCACGCTGCGATCAAGGTCGGCTCGAAGCCAACCGCGGCATCGAAGTGGGACAGGTGTTTTATCTTGGAAGAAAATATAGCGAATTGATGGGTGCTACCTATTTAGATGCAGAAGGGCGCGAGCGCCCCATCGAGATGGGTTGTTATGGCATCGGCATTAGCCGTCTGGTCGCCGCCGCGGTTGAGCAAAATCATGACGACAACGGCATTATTTGGCCGTCATCGATCGCGCCATTCCAAGTACTGGTGTTGCCGATTAACTATACCGACAAGGCGACCAGAGAAGCGGCCGACCTCTTGTACGGGGAATTGCGCCAGCGTGGCCTAGAAGTGCTTCTCGATGACCGGGATGAACGGCCCGGAGTCAAATTCAAAGACGGCGATCTGATTGGAATTCCTTTGCGCATCACCATCGGCGCCAAAGGATTGCAGAAGGGCAGTCTGGAGTTGCGCTGGCGTCGTGAAGGCAAATTGATAGACATACCGATTACTGGAGCCGCGCAAACGATTTACAGCCATTTCAGTAAGTCATCCTAGTCAACGACATGACCTCCAAGCTGGAACTGCTCCGGGCGCGGCGACCAACCCGCGAGCGTCTGATTGTCGCCCTCGATGTCGACGATCTCAATCAGGCCAAAGACTTGGTGCAGGCGCTTGCCAACGAAGTGGGTATGTTCAAGATCGGCAAGCAGTTGTTCACTCACGCTGGGCCGCAGGCGGTGCGCCTGATTCAAGAACTCGGCGGCGAGGTTTTTCTCGATCTTAAATTTCACGACATACCCAATACGGTAGCCAAAGCGGCGGTCGAGGCTACTCGCATGGGTGTCAAAATGTTCAACGTTCATGCGTCTGGCAGTCTCGAAATGATGCGTATGACTGTCAAAGAAGTGCGGCGTGTATGCCGGCAAGAAAAACGTCGCAGGCCGATCATGCTGGCTGTCACCGTGCTGACCAGTTTGAATCAAGACGATCTCAAACGGGTCGGCATCGACGGGCGGGTGGCTGCTCAAGTGGTGCGCTTGGCTCTGCTGACTTACGAAGCGGGCATGGATGGCGTGGTTGCGTCGCCTCATGAGGTCCGAGCTATTCGGGAGTGTTGCGGCCGGCGCTTTATCATCGTTACCCCCGGCATCCGTCCGGCGGACAGTAACCGCAATGATCAGCAACGCATCATGACGCCCGGGGCGGCCGTCAAAGCCAGCGTCGACTTTATTGTTGTTGGACGTCCCATTGTTGAGGCCAAAGATCCGGTTGCTGCCGCCCGCTCTATCGTCGCTGAAATGAGATCCTCCAGTAAGGAACCTGTCGGCGTCAGTTGATCCGGATCTCTTCCCTAGTTCGTGTCTGTGGATCGAATTACGCGGACGCTATTTACCCCAATAACGAAAGAAGTGATGCACCGGACCATGGCCGCTTCCGACCGGGAAACCTTTTCGGATGGCGGCGGTGATGTAGGTTTTGGCATGCATGATTGCGCTCTCTAGCTTCTCACCTCTGGCTAAATAGGCTGCGATAGCCGCGGATAGTGTGCAGCCGGTGCCATGCGTATGAATCGTGTGGATGCGCGGAGTGCGAAGCTGGCGAAACCTTTTGCCATCGAAGAAAAGATCCGTCGCCGGCCCGCGCCGGTGGCCCCCCTTTATCACCACACTCTGGGCTCCCAAATCGACAATTCGTTGGGCCGCACGGCGGATATCTCTCGCGTTGGCAATCGTCAAGCCGGCCAGTTTGTTTGCCTCAAGAATATTAGGCGTCACCACCGCCGCCAGTGGGAGCAGTTGCGAACGAAGCGCGCTGACGGCATTTTTCTCAAGCAGCAGGTCTCCCGAAGTCGCTACCATCACCGGATCCACAACTACGTTTGCCAGCTTATGCGCGCGAAGTTTTTCCGCGACGATTTCGATAATTCCCTCGTTGGCTAGCATCCCGGTCTTTACCGCCTGTGCGCCTATGTCATCGATTACCGCGTCGATTTGGGCCCCGACAATGTTCGGGCTGAGCTCAACAATGCCGGCCACTCCGAGGGTATTTTGCGCTGTGATAGCAGTAATCGCCGAAGTTCCATAAACCCCCAGTGCGGCAAACGTCTTCAAATCAGCTTGGATTCCGGCTCCCGCTCCCGAGTCGGAGCCGGCGATAGTTAAAGCTTTGTAGATTTGAGTTTTCATTGACCGCCATCGTAGCAAAGCTCGCAGGAAGTTACGACGCACACGTCGGGGAGCTTCAGCATCCTGCTGATTCTCGATTCGAACCAACCGACAATATGAGCAACGCTCCCGCGGGATGAACCGACGCAGTGCGGATTTTCGTGAACCTTTTTGTGCAGTCGTCGTAAACTTTTTCTACAAACGGCACCTTTCGTTCCGTTCTGGTGGGGGCCACAATTATAAATCCTACATTTCATGCGGCTAATTCGCAGCCGTTTTTCCTGCAGCCGCTGGCACATGCGTTGCTTTGGCAAGCGGTTAAGAGAATTGTCAATGCAACTGCACGATCCCGAGACGAACGAAAAAAGGTAGTGACTTATGAACGAATTTTTACTCCTAGCGCTGGTTGTCATCTATCTCACAATCTCTTATCCGCCCAAATCCAAACAGCCAAACAGCACCGGCGGCGAACGGACACGGCGGTTTTCCGCCTTGATGGGAAAGAAACGCGCTTGACCATCCCTCGGGCTGAGCCAGGCAGATCATGACATTGCCCAACCAAGGCAAGAATAAAGCCTCCAGTTTCGCTCCACTCTGAATCCTGTTCTTAATCATCTTTCGTTCCGCTGAAGATATTTCTGTTTCCCTTGATCTAGTAGGATAGGGATGGCCACCAAGGACTTGGATGGCTGGTCCCGCTCGATTCACCTTATCTATAAGAAGGTTTATCTATATACTTGACGCAGCATTCCAATAACCGACGTCTTGAACGGATGCGCCGGGGTAAGCGAGATTTATTTTCTAATGTCGGTAGAGCAAACTTCCCCAGTTAAGTTTCTCAATTATACGCCGGTGCCGCTGGCCTTTGGCACGAGTGGCTTGCGGGGTCTGGTCAAGGACATTACCGATCTCGAGACTTACATCAATGTCAAAGGCGCACTGCGATATCTGCTGAGCATCGGCGACATGGCGGCGTCGAGCAAAGTCGTTCTTGCCGGTGATCTGCGGCCGAGCACCGAACGGATAATGAAAGCGTGCGCGCAGGCGATACTCGGATGCGGTTGTTCCGTGGAGAATGCCGGGAAGATTCCGACGCCAGCGTTGATCGCACGCGCGATGGCAACCGGCAGCGCGGGGGTGATGGTTAGCGGCAGCCATATTCCTTTTGATCGTAACGGTATTAAAATCAATAAGAGCATCGGTGAAATACTCAAGGCAGACGAGCCGGGCATTCTCCGGGAGGTAGAGCGCGTCCGGGATGAAGAATATAGCCGGACAGCGGCTATATCAGCATTCAATGCGGCCGGAATGCTCAAGCAAGCGCCAAATTTACCACCGCTCGATCGCCGCGCCGAAGAAGCCTACGTCCAGCGTTACACCGAGAGCTTTGTCAACAATGGCCTTCGAGGCTTGCACGTTCTCATTTATCAGCACTCGGCCGTCGGCCGTGACATTTTGGCTCGTATTCTCACTGAGCTGGGCGCCGCCGTGATCGCCGCCGGACGAAGCGATCGGTTCATACCCATAGATACTGAGAATATCACCGGCGCACAGTTGGATGATCTGGAAAAAATGATCTCGGGCGCCGAAGCCGGTGGCCTGCCGTTTGATGCTATCGTATCCACTGACGGTGATTCGGACCGGCCGTTGGTGGTCGCCGTTCTGCCTGCCGCCCAGGTTCATGCGGGCGCCCAGCGCGTGCGGTTTTTGCCCGGCGATCTTCTAGGCATCATCACTGCCGAGTACCTCGGCGCCAATGCGGCCGCGGTGCCGGTTAGCGCCAACGATGCGGTCGAGCGAAGAATGCACGAGCGCGGTATTCTGCTGCGTAAGACAAAAATCGGCTCGCCCTACGTCGTTGCCGCCCTTGACGAGATAAAAGTAGCAGGAAGGTGGGAACGAGTTGTCGGATGGGAAGCCAATGGAGGGTTTTTAACCGGCAGCGATATTAGATTAGCCACGGGCACACTGAGCGCGCTGCCGACGCGCGATTCGACATTACCCATCCTGGCAAATTTATTCGCTGCAGCCGAGCGAAACATCAGCCTGGCCGAATTGTGGAACCTGCTGCCGGCTCGGTTCGGCTGCGCCGGTTTGCTCGACAATTTTCCTGTGACGGCGAGCCAGGCGATTCTCGCTAAACTGATCCCGCAGGGCGGATTGATTGAAGTGGAGTTCGATCTCACGGGAGACGTCTTCGATCGCAGTATTGCCGGCAACACGGCTGCGCCGCTTGCGCGGTCCATGGCCAGAGACTGGCAGCAAGTTAAAAGTAACTTGAAGAGTTTCTTCACGCCTGCTCAGGGTTTCGATGACATCGCTCGAATCAATGTGCTTGATGGCGTGCGCATCTACTTCCGTAACGGCGACGTTGCGCACGTGCGACCATCCGGGAACGCGCCACAGCTGCGGCTTTACGCCAACAGCGATTCCCAAGCACGGGCCGAGGAAATCCGAGAGTTTGCTTTGCGGGAACCCGATGGCATTTTGCGCCTGTTGGAGCGCACGTTTACCTGATCCAGCAACCCGGTGTTTCGCTTACAATCCCAACGCTGGTCTCACCTTGGCCGCGAACAGCTCGATGGACCGTGTCACTTGGTCATGGCTTAAGCCGCCGAAACTGAACATGCCCACCAAGCTGTCGGGCTTTGCCGTTTCGATCATCGCCCGGGCCTTGGCTATCACCGTCTGCGGACTGCCGATCAGTGACGTGCCCCATTCATCGAGGCGCTTGACCGTCAGCCCGCCGGGAAAATACGGAAACCGTTCGGTAAACTTTGGTAAGTCGTCCGCTGAAACCGAATCACCGCGCCAGATATTATCGGTGGCCAGCTGCCAAAAACGAACGAGTTGCGGCACCGCTTCTTTCCACGCCTGTTCGTCGGTTTCTGCGACGTAGATATCGCGGACCATGATGGCATCGCCATTGCCGGATAAATTTTTGTGTTTGGCCCGTTCGTCCCGATAGGATCGGATCGCTCGGGCGCAGTTTGCGAGTGGTTGGCGCGAGAGCGCTAGGTTCCAACCGCGCCTGGCCACCATAGCAGGGCTGTCGGGCGAAGTAGCGCCGTAATAGATCGGCGGGTGCGGACGCTGCAGAGGGCGGGGGCGGCAAACGATATCAACATAATTCCACGCCTTACCGGTGTAACTGAAAGTCTCTTCGGTCCAGGAGCGCATCATGATCTCGATACCTTCTTCGAAGCGCGCCTGCGCCGTGTCACGGTCGAGCCCGTGCTTTAAGTCATCGCGCGGGACGCCGCGACCCAATCCGACATTCAACCTTCCGCCGGTGAGGATATCCAACATGCCGCACTCTTCGGCGAGGCGCATCGGATCGTACAGCGGCAGGACATTGACCAGATTGCCGAGCCGCAGTCGATCGGTCCTATGCGCCAATGAGGCGATCATCAGGTTCGGTGACGCAATCAGGCCGTAGTCCGAGTGATGGTGCTCGGCAAACCATGCCTCGTCAAAGCCAAGCCGTTCGGTCAAGAGAATCTGTTCGAGCAGTTCTTCAAAGGCTTGTTTCTCTGAAATCCATGGCCGTGCCTGATTGTAACTAAATGTCCCAAAGCGCATTCCTGATCCTCCCGAAGATTATGTGCTTGCTACTCTGCCGCGTTAGTTCATTGAAACTCGCCCGCACGGATCTATCAATCGTTTCCGCTTATCACAATTAACAAAATTTCGCGGGCGAGCTAGATCGCCGCCGAATGTCCTGCCAAACATGGATCTGGCTCATCTTGTCACCGGCCTTCGCTGGCAGTAATGCATCACATTCCGAGCCAGCTCTGAAGTGCGCCGGTTTCAAACTGTATCCGCACTAGCCTTTGAAAGAGGCCGTAAAAGAAAAACCAGGCAATTGCCGTAAGGACGATCGATTTCGTCCAGCTCACCTGGCTTTGGATTTTTAAGAAGAGAAAAACGAATAATGGAACAGTTAACGGGAATCCCACTAGATAGACCGCCAGGATAAACGCGGCCATCCACGAGAACATCGTGATGACCCGCCGGCGCGCAACTTCGGGCGGGACTTGATTAGAAAATTCGGCCTCCACAGCGGGGCCTTGGCGCTTTTCAGGAGCGCCAAACAGTTCCAAATAGAAATGAAGGAGGGTTAAGACCAGGAGCGGGATGGCTACGGCTAACGGGAAGAAACCAGTCTTAAACGACCACTGAGACGCGGCAAAAATGGCGTAGCCCGAGATCAAAACAAGGAAAGTGCCAAAATAAAGATGACCTTTGGATTTCATCACTCGCCGCCGCCGGCCCACGCAGGCTTCTCGCGCAGAAATGGATAAACGATCACGAGCACCATCAACGCCATCAAGACTATCACAAGCGGATGCATCAGCCAGGCAAATCCGTAGCGCGATACGGAAATGAATAAATAAGTTTCAACCAGCTTGCCGAGAACAAGCCCCAACACCAGTGGCGGGCGCGGCCAGCTCCAGATGACCATTAGATAGCCGAGCACGCCGAAGCAAAAAGTCACGATCAGATCCGAAAGCTGTCCGTTGGCGGTGTAGCTGCCGACGAACACCAGTAATAACACAAAGGGAATGATCACGCCGCCTCTTATGTAAGTTACCTTGGCGAGTTGGTTAAGGACGAGGAGCGAGAGTACGACGGAAATTATATTGGCGATAACTAATGTCCAGACCATCGAGTAAGTAACCGCTAAATGTTTGCTCAACATATCGGGCCCGGGCACCAGCCCCATGATCATAAATGCGCCGAGAAGGATTGCCATAGCTCCGCTCCCCGGCACGCCGAAGGCGATGGTCGGCACTAGATCGCCTCCTTCTTTTGAGTTGTTCGCCGCTCCCGGCCCCAGCACACCGCGTACATCGCCTTTGCCGAAGCGCTCCCGGTCCCTGGAATCTTTTGCGCTCTGCACCGCGTGAGCGTACGCCATCCACTGCGCCACGCCCCCACCCGCTCCCGGCATGATGCCGACAAAAACTCCCACAGCGGAACAACGAACCACGAGCCAAAAATGACGGAAGGTGTCTTTGATGCCTTCCATGACCCCACGCGCAAGATTTTCGCTGGGGCGATCCCCGGCGATAGAAGTCCCGCGCACGGCCAGATCGACGAGCTCCGGAATCGCAAAGATTCCCACTAGGACCGGCACCAGATCCAGACCTTCCCACAGATACATCAATCCCATATCAAAACGGAGCGAACCCGACTGTCGCTCCTGACCTATGGTGGAAAGCAAAAGACCGAAGAGCCCCATTGCGAAACCGCGAATCTGCCCGCGCAAACCCAAACCGCTAAGCGATGTGATGCAGGCGATGCCGATCATCGAAAGGAAAAACAGCTCCGGAGAACCAAATGTCAGAACCAGCGGGCGAACGACGGGTATGGCTAATGCCAGAGCAACGGCGCCGATCAGCGCGCCCACCAGAGAGCTCATTAGCGCGGCGCCCAGTGCACGGCCGGCCTCGCCGTTTTTCGCCATCGGGTAACCATCGACTACAGTGGCCGCCGAGAGTCCTTCACCGGGCACACCGAACAGAATCGAGGTGATATCGCCGGTCGTGGCAGCGACAGAATGCATGCCGAGCAAAAATGCGAACGCCTCGGCCGGGCTCATTTTAAAGACGAACGGGATCATCAACGCCAGAGTCGCCGCACCGCCAATACCCGGCAGCAGGCCGACGCAAAATCCGAGGCCCATGCCGAGGAGCATCAAGCTGAAAGCTTTCCACTGCAGCACGAGAGACAGACCGTCGATGAGAGCCTCGAACATAGTTTCAGCTACTCCAATTCTCTTACCAGAGCGCACTCACTACCTAAGGCGTCACGTTTGCGTCGGACCGGCGCGACTATAGTGAATGACCAATGACACGTCAAACAAAACCTAAGTTTGAACGATTCAACCAGGCGAGGTCGCTTAGGGTTCAATCGATAATACGTATCAGCCGAAATCAGACCCCGGAGTTGGCTAAAAAATATTGACGCGAATCTCGCACGAATGTTAAGACTCGGAGGAAATCGGCGAGGCGAACGTACCCAGGAGCACACCATGGCAAAACTGGTTTTAGCAGCGGGAGTTCCACATCCGCCCAGACTAGTCTACGAGATGGCGCAAGCGCCGGGAAAAACGCGCGGAGAAGCGCTCATGAAGCAGGTTCGCGAACAGGTGGAAAAAGCCGAGCCCGATTTGATCATCGAGGTTGACAGCGATCATTTCGTGAACTTTTTCTATAACAACTTACCATCGTTTTGTGTCGGCATGGCCGAGGAAGCCGAAGGTCCGCAGGAGACTTGGTGCCCAATGCCTCGTTATACGGTGCGCGGCAACGTGCCGCTGGCCAAGGCACTGTTCAAGTACGGCGTCCATAACAGATTCGATCTCGCGGCCGCTCATGAGCTGCGTTTGGATCACTCATTGGTGGTGCCGCTGCACTTTCTCAATCCTGGAATGGAGCTCCCAGTGGTGCCGATCTATACCAACGGCTTTGCATCGCCCTTGCCGCTGGCGAGTCGATGCTTCGCTCTGGGCCGCATGCTGCGGAAGTTTATCGAAGCGTGGGAGGGCAAAGAGCGGATCGCGCTCATCGCCAGCGGCTGTTTCGCTATGGACGTTGGCGGACCGCTGCGCGGCTGGACCGATACAGAGTGGGCCGAAACGATTTCATCGCTGCTGGTCAAAGGACGTTACCGAACATTGGCCCGACGCGCCACCGAAGATCGAATTAACGCGGCCGGCAACAACAGCGGCGAGTTGCTGAACTGGATCACGGTAAGCGGCGCGGTCGGCAAGACCCGGCCGCTGTTCTTGGAAGGCGACGAGGGCAACGGATATGCGGTGTGGAAGTTCGAGTGATGTTGATGATTTGTTAACTTCGCCGTCGGTGACTTCGAGTTTCTCGAGCACTCGATTCCTCGCGCGGCAGCGGGAGGATGAGGTGTGAGTCAAGGATAGACTTGTCATGCTAACCTATGCGCCCGAACATGGGTGTCAGACGAAGCCAGCAGCACGGAGCCAAACTTAAGAAAGAGAATTGCGATGAGCGTCTATCAAGTCAACAAACTTTTATATCTGACCGACAACGACCCGGAGTTTCGCAAACGCATGTTAGCGCATCCCGAAGCCGTGCTGGGCGAGTTCCGATTGACTTTGGAAGAGCGCGATGCGTTGACTTCAGGCGCGGTGGGGAAACTTTACCGAATGGGGGTTCACACTTTTCTCCTCAATCATCTGTATCGCTATCAGCTTTTCGGGGTTAACCGCGACAATTACCTAGAACGCATCCGCGAAGGCATGCCCTACGATCCGCGTTTCGAGCTGGGCAACATGCCAGTGCAGCGTTTCATCACAAAACAAGATTGAGTGCTCATAGCTTGCCTGAACGGCCTGAACTCGCGAACGCTGAGAGCACATAAGGGAGTTTGCGTTCAAAAAGTTCAAGCCGTTCAAATAATCGGCTCGGAGTTGGCCAGGTCGTCTGTTATCCTCAACTCTCCGCCTTGATATACTTGCCCATTTCTTTCAAGGTTTCAGGCGTTTGGTTGAGTAGCGCGGTGAAATCCTTCATCACCTGCTCATGCGATATGAAGTTGACGTCGATCTTGGCCTTCTGCGCTTCGGCGATAAGTTCCGGATCTTTGATTGCCTTCTCCAAAGCGCTGCGCAACATCGCCACTCGATCGGCCGGAGTACCGGGAGCTGCGGCAAAGGCGCGACCGATGGACTGGGGTATCGATTTGATCGCCATCAAGGATTTCCCCAGCGGGTTGGTAGCCAGATCTTCGTCCACGGGCAGATTCTCAAAACCCTTAACCGCTACCCGGCCACGCACCAACGGCCGCACAGCGCCACGATCGGCGGCAAGTTTGATAGTTGTCGCCAACGCCGACCATGAGTCGACTTCCTTGCGTTCAATGGCTAACAACACATCGCTGTTCGCCGGATAGCCGGAGACGAGTTTCAGCTTGAGGCCGGCGAACTCTTTGAGCAGCAGGGGAAAATCGTGAGCGTTGGATCCGGGTCCGGTGGTGCCGGCAACTAATTCTCGGTCAGCCTTTTTCAACTCATCAAAAGTCTTGTAAGGGAGATCCGACCGGATCGATAAAGCGACCCCGTCCGCCCCGGAAGAACCGAGCCATTGAAACTTTCGCACATCAAAGCGAACCTGTTCCACTTTCGACAGTTGGGCGATCGCCACGTTGGGATTGGCGGCAAGGATCGTCAATCCGTCGGGCTTGGCGCTGTTGAAGACGCTGTTGGTGGCCAGCAGGTGCGCCGCGCCGGGCATCTGCTGAACAATCACGGCTGGATTGCCGGGAAGATGCTTGCCCAGGTGGTGTGCGACGATTTGGGCGGCGATGGCAAGACTGCCGCTCTTGGCGCCGATCACAACATTAACTGTTTTTCCCTCGTAGAAGTTGGCTTGACCCCATGCGGGCGCGACGCAGACCACTAACCAAATCAAACAAGCGAGAGCTCTCAATGCCTTATGGTATTTCATAGAGTTTCCTCCAACGGTTTGCTTTCTCCCCGGTAACTTTTTCAAGGTGCGCATCCTTAGGATTCAAATCCTACCCTGCCGTTAACCGCCGCAAGGCTATTTGATTGGGGGTATCGGAGTCAAGCGAGTTTTTTGCGCGCCGTAAGACACCAAGCGAGTTGCCACCAAACGTACTGAAGGTGCAGCGATCCGGGTGTAGTCATGTCGTCCGGCAGGTTTGAAAACTCGCAAAGGCGGAAAGCTCAGTTCGG
The DNA here is from genome assembly GCA_025924215.1 of Candidatus Binatia bacterium. Classification (GTDB taxonomy): domain Bacteria; phylum Desulfobacterota; class Binatia; order UBA9968; family UBA9968; genus WHTF01. The sequence goes on along the minus strand of JAICEJ010000011.1, from coordinate 3,574 downwards.
CAAATTTTTTGACTTCGGGACCGGCTCACTGGCACGCGACAGTGTCGAAGTGAGAATTTTTAGGTTTTCGGTCTTCTCGATGTAGCGCACGAAAATGTACTTATTTTCCTGCGAATCCAAAGCCGCCGCCGGGACGTCGCCTGCGCCCGCTTCGACTTTTACCAGGATGAAGTAGAGATCGTTGCTCTTCAAGGCGCGGGAGAATCCTTGCTCAAATTCGGCGATGGTTGTTGTGGTGATCACGTTGGCAAAGCCCGCCCCGCGCGCGATTGCCGCCAGGTCGGCCTGCCCGGCGGTTGCGGTCGGCGCGCCACGCGAAGACTCGTAACATTCATTGTCGAAGACCACGTGAATCAAATTCTTCGGATGCTGATTTGCCATTGTTGCCAGGGCGCCAAGGTTTAGCAGCAAAGAGCCGTCACCATCGAAGGCGATGACCTTGCGGTGCGGCAGCGCCAAAGCCAGACCGAGTGCCATCGAGGAGGTGAGTCCGAGGTTTTGTAGATGGTAGTTGCCCGGATGGGGCCTCAATGCTTGCCATTCGTGGCGCACAGCGCCGATATTGGTGACCACCAGTTCTGCGCCGAATTGCGGCGCGATGGCGCGAAGACAATCGTATCGTTTCATCAGACTACCTCAGAGCTTGTTTATTGAGCACAATGGCCGTAGGCCGGCGTGAGGAGCGCGCCAATATCTGACTATCGCGAATGGTCGGACGGATATCGTCAAAGCGGCCGACTTTCTCATAAACGATATGCATTGCTTGTAACACCGGCTCGGTCAAACTACCGACGGTCGCGTGACCGGCGTTTTCCTCGCCGACCCCGCCGCTGTGACCGATCAGCATCAGTACCGGGATGCCCGGATGAATACAGACGGTCGCTAAGGCATTGGCGGACAATAAGAAGCCGGCGTTCATCATCACCATCGCGGGGTTTTTGCCGCCCAGATAAGCGCCGGCGCAGATGCCGATCCCTTCCTCCTCGCGAGTGACCGGCACATGGTGGATATCGGTATCTTCGCCCAAAGCCATTACCAGGTCATGCAAATTTGCTTCGGTTAAGGTTGCGACGAAATCGATGCCGGCTTCCTTTAGAGAATCGACGATTTCGGCTGCCACTTCTCGTTTCATATCTTCCTCCTACTGCATCCGCTTGCGTGCTCTGTTGAGTAGCTCGGCATCGATGTATTTCTCGGCTTTGGGCCTGGTCTTGCCTTTGAAATCACCTAGCTGTTCGAGGATGTCGAGCACTACTTCGGTCCCAGGAACAGTCATTGCGCCATCCGGCGGAATTACTTTATCGCGCACCCAATACTCATAAACCCGTTCTGCATGATCGGACTGAACTTTAAAAAAATCGCGGATAATCGCCAGCGTTCCGGAGCGGTTTTCGTACACATAGCGATTGGCGCGCAGCAGAGCAACCAAGTAGTCCTCGGTGAGTTTCGGATTTTGATAAGCCCAGGCGCGTCGGACCGAAAGCGCGGTGAACTGCACGGCTGGGATATAGTTTCTCAGCTCACCCAGGATTTTAAAGCCCTGCTCGGCCGCCACATAACTGATAGGCGGGTTCAGCACTCCGGCGGATGTTGCTCCTGTTTTGATAGCTGCCAGGCGATCGCTCGTGCCGCCAACTTCTACGAGTGTGTAGTCGCGCGGATAACTCAGGCCATGTGCGCTGAGCATCTTCTGCAGCAGGAGTGTGCTCGATGAATTAATTCCGGATACGCCCAAGGTCGTGCCACGCAGCTCTTCGATCGAGAGAAATTCTTGTCGGCAACCAGATCGTACGCTGCCGAGTTGGCTAAGCCGGACAGCATTGTCAAATCCGCGCCACGCTCGACGGCGCGAATCAGCGGATCAGGAGCCTGCGCGCTCAGTTCGATAGAACCGGCGACCAAAGCTTGAATCTGCCGCGCCGCCGAACGCATGACGATAATCTCGTTGAAAATCTGTTGTTCCTTGAAAAAGCCGCGCCGATCGGCGATGTACAGACTCAGATTGGTCATTCCCGGTGAAGTGACCGCAACGCGCATGCGCCGCAGTTCTTGCGCCGGGACGGGAGCGATCGGAGCGAGTTGCTGAAGGAACGCTATCAGGACAAAGATTCGAACACGTCGGCATCGATGCATAGGACGGCCCCTGCCTTGCTATACTCAAGCAGAGCCGGTGTGGCAAGAGATTTATGTGTGCTGCGTCAAACTCACTGCGCGTTTCGTGCGCGGCTTTATCACGGCGCGTCTTACCCGCTATAGAAGCTGTGAACAGACTGTGCTCAACCCCTACTACTACGGCTCTCGAGCCTTCTCGATGAGCCGCGCCAATGGGCGATGATCTCGTCGGATGAAGCAATACGTCCATAGTGTTTCCGCACCAGCGCGACCGCATCATTGTGTGCCGCAGGTCCGTACGTCGTCGCGGCGCAGTCTTCAACCAGAGTGATGTAATAATCCAGCATGAAGCCAACGGTCAGCGTATGAAAGACGCACATGCCGGTGCCGACTCCCGTCACCAACAAACTCTTGACGCCTCGGGCGCGCAGCAGCATGTCCAGATCAGTGCCGATAAACGCGCTGTAACGATGTTTAGTCACGATCATCTCGTTCGGTCGCGGTTCTAAACCGGCGTGAAATTCGGCGCCCCAGCTGCCTTCGGCGCAGGCGAGCAAGTCCGGGTTTTTGAATTCGGTCCAGACCGGTGAGTTGGTCCATTGATTGCCGGATGTGCGCACGAAACAAATCGGAAAATCATGCTGGCGCGCCTGTTCAACCAGTCGAACAAGCCGGGGAATCATCTCTTCTACGAAATCCATGTCGCGGCCGCGTTTACAGGCGGCGCCTTGCCGATGACAAAAGTCATTCTGCATATCGACGACGATCAGCATGCCGTGCTTTGGATCGGCGCGCTCTTCAAGAGACATTCCCATGTGCATCTCCTATTCGTAGAGCTTCTTGATAAAGCCGCTATCTTCCAGTTCCTTTACGATGCTGGCGTCAATGACTGATTTCGGATCGGCGGTTCGGGCGCGCGGATTGTCCCTCGCCAGAAATTCGAGCACGCTACTGGCCCCTTTTAGCGAGGGATACGGCGCATTCTCGAAGTAACCGGAAGCATAGAGTGCGTGCGACCGTTCCAAATATTTAGTCTGTGCCGGCGCAGTGCGAAGTTTCTTCTTCATGACCTCGACGGATTCGGGTCGGTTCTTCTTGAAATAGGCAATTCCCTCAACATACGCTTGGATGAAGCGAGTGGCGAGATCCCGGTGTGAACGCAAGAAGGAGCGGGTCGTGTCGATCATGCTGTGCAGGTAATAGATATCCATGTCGGCAAGGTCGGCGAGCACTCGATAGCCAAGGTCCTCGGCGATAAAAAACGTCGGCTCTGTCAGGACCGCCGCATCGATGCCGCCTTTCTCCAGAGCCGCCATCATCGCCGGCGAGGAGCCAACCTGAATGGCTTGCACGTCCGTGGGATTCATCTTCCAGGCGCGCAACATCAGCAGCAGCACCATATGCGACGATGCGCCTAAGCGGGTGACGCCGATCCGTTTGCCTTTGAGATCTTCAGGGCGCT
>JAICEJ010000010.1 GCA_025924215.1 Candidatus Binatia bacterium | reverse complement strand
TCTGAGACCCCGAAGAGCGGAGGATGTTTCGTAGCTGGGGAGAGGCGTGCATAAAAGGCAGAGCCGTGACGCTCACTGGTTTCGATGATCACCGTTGCGCCGAAAAGCCAACCAGCGAGGCCGAGGCTGGAGATATCGCGAGCTCTCTTCCATTTTCGCAGCCTAATTCCACAAACGATTTTTTGGACTATGCGTATCAAGGTTCGAGGCCAGTGCGCCGACTAACTTCTGGAAAAGTTTACCTGCTCCCGATCTCTTTCAAGCGGCATTGCCTAATGATCGGTGGGTCGAAACCGGGTCCGCTCGCCTCGTTTCTGTAGCCGCGGAGCTAACAGAGCATTTCGATACTTCTTCCGCGTGGAAAGCAGCGAGAATTTAGTCCTTCTGATGAATCTAATGCCCTTCGGATTGGTCCGGCTGTTGCTCCACGCCCCAACTATGACTGCAACATTGAAACGGCCACTACCCCCTAACTTTCCGTTGCCTAAGCAGGAAACGGAAAGATTACTGATCGAGCGCCTTCAAAATAGTAAAAATGAAGAGGACTACTTTCGCTGGTTGCTTTTTGTGGTAGCTTTCTACCGCGGCATTGAGAAGGTAGACTCCGCACGAGCACTGCTACAGTTATTCCTCGAAACATCCAAGGAGCCAGAACAAAAAGCGCATTGTCATCTGGCGTTGGGGCAGATTGCAACGGACGAGCAACATATCGAAACGGCGCTGAATCACTTTGCCACCGCGCTTCGATTCAACCCCGTCAAGGCCAAAGTCGGCTATGTTTTACATAACAATGTCAGTTATTGCCTAAATCAACTGGGCCGGTATAGAGATGCCGAACAACACTGCCGGATGGCCATTGAGATCGATTCGCGCCGCGCAAGCGCCTATCGAAACCTGGGGATCAGTCTTGAAGGACAACAAAATATAGTTGCAGCGGTTTGGGCATTGGTCGAAGCGGTCAAATTGGACTCAACCGACGACCGTGCTCGGGAAATTCTAAAAAGATTAATCGCGGAGCACCCATTTTTGACTATTCAGTGTCCTTGGATTGAGGAGGGTTTTACCCCTTCGAATACCGAGGTTCAAAGTGGGTTTGCAATATAGTGTTAGCGAATGTTTCGAGAACATGCTTGCAGGATAGATGTTAAACTTCCTGTGGTCCTTCTCAGACCCTCGTTTCTTTTACTAAAGAACCTACTTGAATCAGATTGGTAGGTTCTTCTCTCCTAGTCCCATCTGCCGAGTATGTCGCGTGGTCAGCTTCGCGCCAAGTCTCTTCGCCTTCAACATCTCTAGATTATTTAACGGCTTGACACACCCTCGATCCTTTGAGATAAGAATCTTAGGTTTATGCGTTGTTCTTCCTAAGATTTTTAGCTGTGATCGACCAAATAGATTTAAAAATACTTTCTATTCTTCAAAATAGCGGCCGATCTCGGCTCGCTGATATTGCCGACGAGGTTGAGCTGTCAGCCCCGGCCGTTTTGGAGCGGGTCAAAAAGCTGGAAATGAACGGCGTCATCAAAGGATACCAAGCCTTACTAGACGGAAAGAAAGTCGGCAAAGACATCACTGCCTTCATCGGCGTGTCTATTGGAAATCAGCGTGACATCGACAAATTCGCAACGCAGATGTTGCGCAATCCAGATGTTTTGGAATGTCACCATATAACCGGCGATGAAAGCTTCATTCTAAAAGTTAAGTCAGCGAATACGACGTCATTGGAGAAGTTGCTCGGCGAGATTCGCTCGGTTGAAGGAGTGACTCGGACAGTAACGAGGGTGGTTTTATCAACCGCGAAAGAAAGCCAGATATTCGACCTAAGTCAAGGATTAACGGAGTCGCAAAACTCAAAGAGGAAGTAAATGACCGGCACTGGCTCGGTTCGGGCTTGGCATACAATGATTCAGAATTGTGACCTGTCAATCTACCAAACGACGCGAAATTAGCAGGCGAATCGGTGTTGTTCAGGTTCGCTGGACATCGTTGCACATCTTATTCTCTAGGGTCGTTTCAGTGTTTCGTATCGAAGTTGCAGTTTATGGAGCAAAGGTGAAGCCATGACATTATCCGGATTACCACCGAAGCAAGGGCTTTATGATCCCAGCTTCGAGCATGATGCTTGCGGCGTGGGCTTTGTCGTACACATCAAAGGTGAAAAGTCCCATGAGATTATCGAACAAGCGCTCACAGTTCTGGAAAACCTCGATCATCGCGGCGCGTGCGGTTGCGAAGAAAATACCGGTGATGGGGCCGGTATCTTATTGCAAGTACCGCATGAATTCCTGAAGCGAACTTGCGATGGCTTGGGCTTTCAATTGCCGGATGCCGGCGACTACGGCGTTGGCATGGTGTTTTTGCCGGACAATCGCGAACAACGCCAACGGTTCTCGAAAATTATCGAGGAAATCGTTGCTGACGAAGGACAGCGTCTGTTGGGATGGCGCAAGGTGCCGACCGATAATTTTTATCTGGGAGAAACCGCCAAGTTCTACGAACCTTTCGTGCGACAGGTTTTTGTCGGTCGTGGCAATGGAATCGAAGATGACATGGCTTTTGAGCGTAAATTGTACGTGATCCGCCGCCGTGCGGAAAATGCAATCCGCTACGCGAATCTGCCGGGCTCGGATTTTTTCTACATCCCTAGTTTGTCTCATCGCACAATTATCTACAAAGGTATGTTGACACCGCGCCAGGTGGGAACCTTCTACCCGGACCTATCTGATCCGATGCTGGAATCCGCAATCGCTGTCGTACACTCGCGTTTTAGCACCAACACCTTTCCGAGTTGGGGTCGGGCTCATCCGTATCGCTACCTGATCCACAATGGTGAAATCAATACTCTGCGGGGCAATGAAAACTGGATGCACGCGCGCCAAGCCATGTTGGCGTCGCCGTTGTTCGGCGATGATTTGCAAAAAATCTTCCCCATCATTCAGGAGGACGGTAGCGATTCGGCTAAATTCGATAATACTCTGGAGTTTCTCGCTCTGAGCGGGCGCTCGTTGCCGCATGCTGTCATGATGATGATCCCCGAACCATGGGAAAATCACGACAGCATGGATGAAAACAAACGGGCCTTTTACGATTACCATAGCAATTTGATGGAGCCGTGGGACGGGCCTGCGTCGATTGCGTTCACCGACGGCACAGTTGTCGGGGCGGTACTCGACCGCAATGGACTTCGTCCGTCTAGATACTATGTGACCAAAGACGATCTCGTGATCATGGCCTCTGAAGTTGGCGTCTTGGACATAGCACCGGAGAACGTCGCCGAAAAGCGTCGACTTCAGCCTGGACGGATGTTTCTCGTTGATACCAGTGAAGGGCGCATCATCAGCGATGAGGAGATCAAACAGCAGATTGCGAAGTCCCAGCCGTACGGTCGGTGGTTAAAAGACAACGTCGTGAGGTTCGACGAATTACCGGATATTCCAGAAAAGAAGCCGGTGGCAAATCACAATACGACATTACAGCGTCTTCAAGCCTTCGGTTTTAACTTCGAAGACTTGCGAATAAACATCGCTCCCATGGCACAGAACGGCATTCAACCGGTGGGCTCTATGGGAACGGATACGCCGTTGGCAGTCCTGTCAGATAAACCTCAACTGCTCTACAACTATTTCAAGCAACTGTTTGCTCAGGTGACCAATCCGCCCATTGACCCAATCCGCGAAGAGTTAATCACTTCAACCACGTTGACGTTGGGATTAGAAGGAGATTTGACCGATCCAAGACCGGAAAGTTGCCGCCAATTAAGATTGTCGGCTCCAATTCTAAGAAATTCGGAGATCGAGAAGCTACGGCGGATTGAGCGACCTGGGATCAAATCGATGACGCTGCCGATTGTCTTTAAGGCGAGTGAAGGCAAGAATGGCCTGGAACACGCCTTGGAAGAGTTGTTCGCTCTAGCCGACCGCGCAATATCGGATGGCACGACGATTCTAATTCTTTCCGATAAAGGTGTCGATCAGTTCCATGCACCGATTCCGGCACTGCTTGCTTGCTCCGGATTACATCACCACTTGATTCGCACGGGCACGCGCACGCGCGTTGGCCTGGTGCTCGAATCAGGAGAGCCGCGTGAAGTGCATCATTTCTGCTTGCTGCTCGGTTATGGTGTGCAAGCGATCAATCCTTACCTTGTGTTTGAATGTCTCAACGACATGATTCATGAAGGTATGCTGAAAGGTCTCGGCTATCATGAAGCCGTCAAGGGATATATCAAAGCGGCGGTGAAAGGCGTCGTAAAAGTCATGGCCAAAATGGGCATCTCGACTATGAAGTCCTATTGCGGCGCACAGATATTCGAGGCGGTTGGTTTGGGACAAGAGCTGGTCCACAAATATTTCACTTGGACGCCATCGCGGGTGGGCGGCATCGGTATCGATGAAGTTGCGCGCGAGGCCCAGCGGCAACACGCTAACGCGTATCCCAAGTATCCATTGAACGGGCATACATTGGAAGTCTACGGCCAGTATCAGTACCGCAAGGATGGTGAATTGCATTTGTTCAATCCGCGCACAATCCATCTTTTACAAAAGTCTTGTCGTAACAATGATTACACAACCTTCAAACAGTACACCCAGCTAATCGATGACCAGTCGCAGCGACTAGCCACCCTGCGCGGTCTCATGCAGATAAAGTATGCAGCCCAGCCGATTCCCATCGAAGAAGTCGAACCTGTCCACGAAATTGTCAAGCGTTTCAAAACCGGCGCGATGTCGTACGGATCAATCGGCAAGGAAGCGCATGAGGCACTTGCCATTGCCATGAACCGTCTAGGCGGCAAAAGCAACACCGGCGAGGGCGGAGAAGATCCTGCCCGTTACACTCTCGACGGCAACGGGGACTCGCGCAATAGCGCGATCAAGCAGGTGGCTTCTGGACGGTTTGGAGTAACAAGTTATTATCTCACTCAAGCGCGTGAGATCCAGATCAAGATGGCTCAAGGCGCCAAGCCGGGCGAGGGCGGTGAACTGCCCGGCCGCAAGGTATACCCATGGATTGCCAAAGTGCGGCATTCGACCCCAGGGGTTGGTTTGATTTCGCCACCGCCGCATCACGACATTTATTCCATCGAGGATCTGGCGCAGCTAATTCACGATCTCAAGAACGCCAATCATCATGCGCGGATCAGCGTTAAACTTGTCTCGGAGGTGGGGGTCGGTACCATCGCCGCAGGTGTGGCAAAAGGCCATGCCGACGTCGTCTTGATCAGCGGACACGACGGCGGCACGGGGGCTTCGCCGCAGACTAGCATCAAACATGCAGGACTACCTTGGGAGCTTGGGCTTGCGGAAACCCATCAGACCTTGCTGCTCAATAATTTGCGCAGCCGTATCACAGTGGAAACCGATGGGCAACTGAAGACCGGACGCGATGTGGTGGTGGCTGCAATGCTAGGTGCCGAAGAGTTCGGTTTCGCCACTACGGCGCTGGTGACCCTAGGCTGTATCATGATGCGTGTATGCCATTTAGATACGTGTCCGGTCGGAGTGGCAACGCAGAACCCGGAGTTGCGTGCAAAATTCGCCGGAGATCCGGCACACGTTGTTAATTTCATGCGCTTCATTGCGCAAGAGATTCGTGAGCATATGGCCAAATTAGGATTTCGTACTCTCAATGAGATGGTCGGGCGGGTTGACCGATTGGAAGTTCGTCAAGCTGTGAAACATTTGAAAGCACGAGGGCTGGATTATACGGCGATACTATACCAGCCCAAAGTTGATCCTGATGTCGGGCGGTATTGCAGCGTGCCACAGAATCATGGGCTGGAAAATGCTCTGGACAATCAAGTATTGCTCGATTTGGCCGCGCCCGCCTTAGAGCGTGGCGAGAAGGTGAAGGCATCTCTGGGAATTCGCAACACGAATCGCGTTGTAGGCACAATCCTTGGCAGTGAGATTACGCGCCGATTCGGGCCCGAAGGACTGCCCGAAGATACCGTGCATTTTCACTTTGAGGGATCCGCGGGGCAAAGTTTCGGAGCGTTCATACCACCTGGTGTGACTCTGGAACTCGAAGGCGATGCTAACGACTATTTCGGCAAGGGCTTATCTGGTGGAAAACTCATCCTATACCCTCCCGAAGGTTCAACATTTGCTCCCGAAGAGAACATTATTGTCGGGAACGTTGCATTATATGGCGCGACCAACGGGGAGGCTTTTATCCGGGGAATGGCAGGGGAGCGTTTCGGCGTCCGAAACAGCGGTGTGCGCGCGGTCGTGGAGGGAGTGGGTGACCATGGGTGCGAGTATATGACTGGAGGGAAAGTCTTAGTTCTCGGTGCCACCGGACGCAATTTCGCGGCCGGTATGTCCGGCGGTGTGGCCTATGTTCTGGATGAGGACGGCACATTTAAAAATCGCTGCAACTTCGAAACTGTCGAACTGGAGCCATTGAATGATCAAGATTTGCGAGATGCCGAGGATATGCTTAGGCGGCACGCGGTATACACGCATAGCGCGCGAGCATGGCGGCTCTTGGCACTTTGGGAGGAGACCGTTGGAAAACTACTGAAGGTGATGCCGAAGGATTACCGTCGCGTGCTGGAAGAACTCGAGAAGGCGGAGGCGACAGGACTTGCCGGCGAAGACGCGCTAATGGCCGCTTTCGAAGCCAATAAGAACGACGCTTCCCGAGTGAGCGGTAACTGAGTTCGCAGCAGGCCTGATCACTTTTTAATCTCCAGGTCAGAAGTAAATAAATCATCGCCAGTTGCCGCCACTCAAGTGTTAACGAAACTTCTCCCGAGTGTGGCTACCGCTTTTTGTTCATTAGTATGGAATGGCGACCCTGTTGGATCTGAGTGCGAGTTCTATTCGGAAGGGGTTGAAGTAAGTTATGGAGTGAAATCGAGGCAAGAAGATGGCTCATCCTTCACTCGGCAGATCTGCTAAACGTCCGGAGTAATAAATAATGGGAAAACCAACAGGATTCATGGAATATGAACGTGAGCTACCGCAAGACCGTTCACCCTTGGAGCGGGTGAAGGATTGGCGCGAGTTTCACGAGCATTTTTCGCAAGCCAAGCTTCAGGATCAGGGCGCGCGTTGCATGGATTGCGGTATTCCATTCTGCCATACCGGACAGCTGATCAGCGGCATGGCTTCCGGCTGTCCGGTCAATAATTTAATTCCGGAATGGAACGATTTGGTTTACCGCGGTTTGTGGCAGGAGGCGCTGCATCGATTGCACAAAACCAACAATTTCCCGGAGTTTACGGGTAGGGTATGCCCGGCGCCATGCGAAGGGTCGTGCGTACTCGGATTAAATGAACTGCCTGTTACAATAAAAAACATCGAATGTGCCATCATTGACAATGGTTTTGCCCAAGGCTGGGTCAGACCGCAATCGCCGGAGAATCGGACCGGTAAGAAAGTCGCTATCATCGGATCGGGTCCGTCGGGCCTTGCCTGCGCGGCACAACTAAACTACGCCGGTCACTGGGTCACTGTTTACGAGCGCGCTGATCGTGTTGGCGGTTTGTTGATGTACGGCATTCCCAATATGAAACTCGATAAGGCGATTGTCCAACGCCGCGCCGATCTTATTTCGGCCGAGGGCGTCAAGTTCGTAACGAACGCCGCCGTTGGGCACGATATTTCCGCTGCCAAACTCAAAGATGAGTTTGACGCGATTGTGCTCTGTTGCGGCGCGACCAAAGCGCGTGACTTGCCGATACCAGGACGCGAGCTCGATGGCATCCACTTCGCGATGGATTTTCTCCACGCCAATACCAAGAGCCTGCTCGATTCCAATCACAAGGATGGTAGATACATATCCGCGAAAGACAAACATGTGATCGTCGTCGGCGGCGGTGACACCGGCACCGATTGCGTCGGCACGTCGATGCGACACGGATGCAAGAGCTTGACTCAAGTAGAAATTCTGCCGCGTCCACCCGATGCACGTCAGCCGGATAATCCGTGGCCTGAGTGGCCCAAGGTTTATAAATTGGACTACGGTCAGGAGGAGGCGAAAGCACGTTTTGGCGCCGACCCGCGAGTCTATCTAACGACCGGTGAGAAATTTGTCGGCGATTCCGACGGACGGGTAAAAGAGCTGCACGTCTACGATGTGGAATGGGGCAAAAATGAGCAAGGCGCGTTTATTCCAAAGCGAGTACCCGGGAGCGAAAAAATATTGCGCGCTGATCTGGTCTTGCTGGCTATGGGCTTTGTTGGTCCTGAGGAAACGGTCTTAGCCCAATTGGGCGTCGAGCGGGATCCGCGTTCGAATGCGAAGGCCGATTATGGCGAATTTTCTACGAACGTTCCTGGAGTCTTTGCCGCAGGCGATTGTCGTCGTGGGCAGAGCCTTGTCGTGTGGGCCATCAATGAGGGGCGTGGTGCTGCACGAGAATGCGATCGCTTCTTGATGGGCGCGACGGAACTGACGTGAAGATTACAACCCACCTACATCAGAAAGCTCCACTCATTTTCTAGGGCTGCCGATTGCTCTTTCTTTGCAGTCCTTTTCATCGGGTTATCCCGCATCCTTCTTGCCGCCGACACACCCTCGGAACCCTTCCTAGAGAAAATGAATTGTCAGAAGTGTCAGACAAGTTGAATCACTGCCACAACTGTTCGATCAATCGACCAGAAATGTCATTAAATTTCCAACCGCGGCCTTAGTGGCTGATGGTCTTCAACTTGCGTTAAGAGTAGCCGGAGATATCAAGTTTGGGGTGTGAAACTTGCCCCAAGAGGGTACAAGCTAAGGCTCGGCCGGATAAATGCAATCTCCCACGCCCAACTCGAAAGCGAGAAGGTTGCGGTTGCGAGAGGGTAGGATAATGAAAACAGCCAGTACGCTGGTTACTTCCGGCGTAAGCTTGCACGATGAAGCGCCTTGGCAGATAGACGATGTCGATCAAAAGCCAGCTTCTTCTTACGCTCGAGACCTGAGGGTGGTAGGCCAGCTCCTCGAACGGCGCCAAATTACTAGCGCCGATTTAGTCTGCGTTGCGGATGCCTATATCATTCGTGGCATTCAGAGATTAACCGGAGATTCGCGCTTCCGTGCTTACTTCTCACGCCGGCTCATGACGCGATTACACGCGATCCTGCATGGCGACTTTCGCCGGTCTTTGCGTCGGGGGGTTATTGATCTGCGCTATGATCTTGAGGAGATCGTTAAGTTGGACTATCTCGCTCGTTGCAAGCGCTCCAAGATTAGCCCTCTACCCGATCCGTATAGTTTGTCGCATATACTGCGAAGCGCCGGAGCTTATCTCGACGGCCGGAAAAATAGCTCGCTAATTGGAATCTCTCTTCAGGACCAGTGGGTTACTATTCGTTTCGAGACCGGTGAAGGACATCCCGAAGAAGCGAAGCAGAGCCTCCAATATTTTTACGACTACTGGGTTAAAATGTATTTGCGTCGCGGCAGCCAAGGCCAAACGTCTGGCAGCAACTTACAGCGCAACAGTTTCGTGGCAAATCGAAGCTAGACCCGATACAGAGCGCATCGTCTCGCAACTTGAAGATCCGGCAATTCTTTCGGTCAAGCTTATTTTATCCATAGCTCGTTCACGTTTACCTTTGGCAGTAAACCCAAAGAAATTCCTGATTGTAGAATTTTATTCTGTGATTGAAAGAACGACTCACCCCAAAGATCGGCGAAGTTTTGTCGGTTTTTTTGTATTCCTGCAGCGATCTGTTCCGGCGCGCTGAGATTGAAAAATTCTTTGGCTTTGGCTTCGAAGAAATCCTTGTCGTCGCCCGCCTTGATCATTTTGACCGCATCGACATAGGCGCCGCGAATCGCTTTCACCAGCGCGGGCTGCTTTTCGATCGTTTCCCTGAGCATGCCCACTGATGATTTTAGCGGGGGCGCGCCGAACAGTTTTTCCAGCTCCTCGTCGAAATCGAGCAGTACCCGATATTTGTCCGAAAGTACCAGCCGCGTCGTATGCGGTTCGAACATGTTGATTGCTTCCACTTCACCGCGCTCCAATAAGGCGATCAGAGCGCCGGTCTCAGCCGGAATACTCTGGAAGTCCCTTTCGATATCAAGCTTTTTCTCTTTGGCGATCACCGCCGAGAAGAAATAGGCTCCGGTCACCCGCGCAAAGTTTCCGATTTTTTTCCCTTTGAGATCCGCAAAAGACTTATAAGGCGAATCCTTTTTGACCAGCCAGGAATTGCCCGACCAAATCTGTGGCGCAATCAGCCGTATATCGGTGCCGCTCCTGAGGAGATTGACCGCAGTGCTCGGTTGCATGGCGCTAGCGATTGCTCGTCCGAGTTTCAGTGCGTTCGCTGCTTCCGTGAAGTCCATCATCAGATTGTTGATCTTTAACCCGTGTTTGGCGCCGATGCCTTTGGCATCGATGAGTGCCGCGATATACCCAGACTGACCCGCGGCAGCGGTTGCGATGTTGACCGTCTGAAGCGACTGGGCCGCGACCTGCGGGTGAGAAAATGAGCCTATCGCGACAATGATTGCGATGGAAGAAATGACAATTGACAGATTCATAGTTCGCTCTCCTCTTTGAAAGTAACTTTGGCTTCCAATTCAGCGGCAAACTGGTAAATCTCCGGACTCCAGTTTCGCGGCGTGGGCAGGGGATTGGTGACGTATTCCGCCATTCGTGCGGGACGGGTTGTGAGCGTTACGACATAATCGCTCATATAAGCGGCTTCAGGAAGGTTGTGAGTGACAAAAAGAACCGTGCGATGAAGTTTTTCACAGAGCCGTCGTGTGGTTTGCCGCAATTGCCTTGCCGTCAGCTCATCGACACTCGCGAACGGTTCATCCATCAACACCAGCTCGGATTCGATCGCCAAAGCTCGCGCAAGCCCTACGCGCTGCCGTTGTCCTCCCGAAAGATAGAGCGGAAATTGGCCAGCGTATTCTCCAAGGCCGACCAGATCCAAATACCGCTCCACTCGCTCTTGCCATTCGCCTCGGTCGATACCGGCCCCTTGCAGGGCCAGCTTGAGATTATCACCAACGGTTTTCCATGGAAGCAGTCTAGGGCTTTGAAACACATAACCAATGAGCGGACGGCCTTGCAAATGAACAGCGTCCTTTGCAAATGCCAGTTCACCTCGGTCTAAGCGTTCGAGCCCGACAATGGCGTTCAATAGCGTCGATTTGCCGCATCCGGAAGGTCCCACCACCACGGTGACACAACCTTCGAGCGCCTCAAAAGAAAGACGATCGAGAATCTTTAACGGCTGCCCGTCCTCGCGCCGAAACCACTTTTCCACATCGCGAACGATCAACCGAGCCAATCAACGTCTCCAAACGTCGACCTCTGGCCGCCACGCCGTCAGGCGCCGCTCGGCCAGGTTGATGATGCCATATTCAATAACGATCATGGCGGCGACAAAAGTAAGCGTCCAGGCGATCACCCCTTCCATGTTGAAGACTTGATAGGACTTCATCACTTGATAGCCGACGCCGTTGCTGGTGCCGAACATTTCCACGACTACCACAACTTTCCACGCCAAACCCAGGCCGTAGCGCGTTGCCGCAAAGATGTTGGGCACGAGCTGAGGGATGATCACCTGAGAAATCTTCATCCACGGAGTGAAACGAAACACATGGCTCATGTCGATTAATTCTTTATCGAGCGACTTAACGCCGGCCCAAATATTGATTACCAGCATGGGAAACGTGGTGACCGCCACTGCAAAGTAGGAAGCTATCTCGTTAATACCAAAGAGCATGACCGAGATGAGCGCCCACATCAAACCGGGAATCGTGAGTCCCAAGACCACCAGCGGTTGGAAAAACCGCTCGCCCATGAGAACGGTACCCATGTATATACCGATAGCGATGCTAAAGATCATAGCGACTGCGGCACCGACAAAAACCCGTCGCAGGCTCTGCAGCATGTGGAAAAAGAAAGTGCCATCAGACAACAAGCGAACGGCTTCGTTAAAGGTGCTTACCGGCCCAGGCAGTAAGCGAGGAAAAATAAGATACAACCCCCACCATAAGGCGAGCACACAACCAATCGCTAAAATCGGCGGCAGCATTCTCCCGGCTAGGTCCCGCCCGAAGGACTGGCCATCTAATGGAATCTCCTGGGATTGCGGTTGATTCCTGTGAGGAGTTGATAGCGAAGAGCTGGCTTCAGATCGCGTTTCCATGCTCTTTCGATTCAAGCAATAAGAATTGGACGATGTCAAACGGTTCCGACGAGTCCCAGCGAAGCGAGAGTCTCGATTGACTTTGGGACGCCTTTCAATGACATGCACTAGATGTGCGCATCGTCGGAGGTCGTCGAATGTCCGAGTGACCGCAAGCGAACGCTCGTGAGATTTTCCAGTCGCAAGTGCTTGGGTGATTTGTGGTCTCAGCCGATGTTTGAGCGATAAGGATGTTGATTAACATCGCTTCGTTAAACCGGTCGTTATCTCATCATTGGTAGTTTGGATCCGACCGCAAATCAGGGAGATTCCTGCACTGCGGGGAAATGTTCTCTACAGCACCATAACGAAGTCTGGTGAGGCCGTCCCACCCAGACCGGAACCAGCAGGAACAAATCAGAAAACACGCTTTCGCAGATCGTCGGCAGTTGCGGGCCGCCGAGCTCGGCGATGATGTTGGGAATCGTAATGTGTCCGACAACTAGAACTGCATCATCTTTAAGTCGCCGTAAGGCATTGGCCGTGCTTGGAAATAGCCACGAGGTGGATCGGCCGTAGGGATCACTTGGGAGTAATCTTCAGCAGGGCGGCTAAGACTTGCGCGGTGTCTTTGGCGCATATCCATTGTGAGGTGATGATTGCGGTAATCCCGGCATCGCGCAGCGTATAAGCCAAAGCCTTTGCTCTTTCTCTGCCTTCCGCCGTCAATGGAGGATCCTCTCGTGAATCGTTCAAACGTTCAGCGTGCCGCACCAGAAAAAATCGCAGGGTCGGATTGTACAGTGACGAACCATCAGTCGATTACATTATCGCGCATCCGGTTAACGATCCGGCGAGAACAGGCATCAGGACGAAGAATCTAAAAAGTAACTCATCTATGATTGTTCTGCGGGTATGCCTTGGCAGGCGACGAGACAACGCCCGGTGACTCGGTGTTGAGAATGATCGCGGCGGACGTGTCCAATGCTGGGAGCGGCGATTCGATTGTGACTCTTCTCAGGGCCTCGCTTCCTTTTGTTAGCTCTGTCGAGCCCAGCAAGGATGCCCGTCTGACCGTCCATGCCAGTTGCTCGTATCCATGCAGAGACAAACGATGATTGCGACAATCCATAAGGATTTTAGAACCCACTCGGGTGCTCGGTTCTCAGCCACGTCCATTGCCGCCCCACAGGTGGCCATCGACCCAAAGCTTGGCCAATTCCAGAGCATAGGCATCGGCGCTGCGCTTTGAATCGAACGTGGCGCGCCTGCGGCCGAAGATCGGGATTCGCTTTGCTTCACCGGCATCGGTGATGACAATCATCGCCTGAGCCACCCATTCTCCAGAATTTGTCACTTCGGAGAGGAGTTCTATTCTGTGGTCCCGATAATTTTTGGTCCGCATGGAAATATTCCAGTGCACTTGGTCAGCTCGGCATGGCCTCGAGTTGCTAGAGTTCGATATTGTTTCAAGTATTAGACGCTTGGCTTGGCACCGCCGCTTAAGCGAATACCGAGTTCGGCCAATTCCTTGGTGACTGGAATGTCTGCCCCTAGAGCTTTGCCGACATCAGCTGCCAAGGGGAGGTCCTTGTCGTAAAGGTTAGCGCCGGAGTTAAATTTCAGTTCGGGTCCCGAGAGGTCGAATCTGTTCTCCCAGCGATTTAGAAACGGCTCGGATTGGGTCTTCTTCAACAACTCCAACGCCGCGCGATAATCGATGCCCGCGGCCTTGCCGATCTGAATTGCCTCATAGATGATCAACGCTTCCGAGGCTGTGACCAGATTCTTAATGAGTTTCGTCACGTTGCCAGAGCCCAAGGGACCCATATAGATAGCATCTTTACCCATGCTCAGCAGATGCGGTTTGGCGCGATTGAATAGGGCCTTTTGGCCGCCGACCAGAAACGTCAATCCGCCGTCTCGCGCCACACTGGGAACCCCAGTCATGCAGGCATCGATCACGTAAACGCGTTTATCCGCTGCAGCCTGGGCGACTTGCTTGGTGGTGGTAGGACGAATCGTGCTGTGTAGCAGCACCAACGTGCCCGGCGAGGCTCCTTCGAAAATACCGTCATCGCCGAGCGTGCAATCGAGCACTTCCTGATCGGTACGAACGACCACGTCGATCAAAGTCGATCTTTGGGCGACGGCTTTTGCCGATGCGGCAGGCTCAGCGCCCACTGCTTTTGCTCGCTCGAGGGCATCAGGAACGAGATCGAATGCAGTCGCGCATATCCGCGCTATCCGTAACCGCGACAGCAGTGCCGTTCCCATGGCTCCCGTACCTACGAAACCGATTGTTTCCATCGTATCTCCTTACGTAGCTTGCTGAGCCGGCAATATCTCTTGCCGTGTCTCTACAGATTCGCTGGTACGGTATTCCGGCGACATTTCGCAAATGCCCCAGCGCCTTTTTCATATCATCAAACCATCGTTGAGGGATTCCGCCGCGACGGCATCACTTTTCTAATGCTGCATCGCCGGTAAGTTCTGTTAAGCATGCTCTTCCGCTGGAAATACACTGTCGGTGGAAAGGCAAAAGGTCGCGACTGCCGCTTCAGCGCTTGGTTTGCTGTTACCATAGGGCGGTGTTCGGTCAAATGCAAAGCATAAGCCTATTAGCTTAGAAGCCACTGAAGGAGAGTATTTCGAATGAGCGGGTGGATGCCGGCCGAAAATTCTACGTCATGACGGGCTGCGTGCCGCTCAAGTCACAAGAACGCATTTTACGGCGGTTAATACCAATCTAGCTTTCAACGATTTAGCGGTTGTTGTCGCAGCCGATCGAGATCCTGCTGTACTTGATTTCTCCGTAATTGGTTGCGCAGATGATCAATTTGCCCGTCGCGCTGAAGTTGATCGATCCGTTGTTGTTGGCGCAACTGGTCCTGCTCTCTTTGAACCCGATCGATTTGCCTCTCGTTCTGCAGCCGCTGTAACTGCTGCTCAACCTGCTGCTGATCCAATTGTTGCTGGACCTGGGAGGAATCTTGCTTGCTCTGGGTATCCGAGCGCGGCGCCTGCCGTCGAATTCGATCTAGCTCTTGCTGTTGCTCGTTGATCTTTTGATCTCGTTGCAGTTGTTTGATCTGTTCTTGACGGCGCAACTCCTCAAGCCGTTGCTGCTGACGGGACTTGGTCTGCTCCTGGCGGAGCTCATCAGTCACATCCTGAGCCGTGGCAAGGTTGCAAAGCGGTAGAAAAGTAATTGTTAAGATGCCAATGCCGAGCGTTGGCACATGGCGCATTAGCGCGGCTTTTTTGATCTCCATAGTAGCTTGAGTCTAGCACTCCAGCCTATGGCGTTGAAGAGCGCACCGCATTGACTTCATCGATCGCTTTGATAGTAACGGAAGAAATTGCTGTCAAGGAAGGAGGCAAATCTCATGGGAGAAATGATTACGTTCAAGCGACCCGACGGCGCCGAGTGCAAAGGTTATTTTGCCGGCCCGGCCGGCAACGATAACGCGCCGGGCTTGGTGGTCATCCAAGAATGGTGGGGACTCAATGATCAGATCAAAGCGGTAGCCGACCGTTGCGCGGCGCAAGGATATCGCGCGCTGGTTCCCGACCTCTACAAGGGTAAGGTGACTCTGGACGCTGCCGAAGCCAAACATTTAATGACCAACCTCAATTTTGCCGATGCCGCTGGGCAAGACATCCGGGGCGCAGCGCAACATCTAAAGCAGTCCAGTAAAAAGGTTGGCGTCGTAGGTTTCTGCATGGGCGGTGCTTTGACTGTGTTGGCAGCGGTTTTCGTTAGTGAGGCCGATGCAGCCTCATCCTGGTACGGCTTTCCTCCGGAAGGAGCAGCGGATGTAACCAAGATCAGGATTCCTTTGCAACTCCACTTGGCGGAAAAGGACGCGTCTTTCACACCCGAAGCGGCGCGTGCGCTCGAGGCCAAACTGAAGGGAGCTAACGTCCCGTTCGAGTCCTACTGGTATGATGCCGGCCATGCCTTTGGTAACGAGAAAGGCCAGAACTATAATAAGGAGGCCGCCGATCTCGCTTGGCAGCGCACTACGCAATTTTTTGAAAAACATCTGAAGTGATCGTGTCCGAGGCCGCAGCCGATTCTTGAGTCGTGCTAGTCGATACTTTGCAGCTCAGGCATGACGTGGCGTGTGAAGAGTTCCAGAGAACGTAGTATTTCGCTGAGAGATAGATCGCCGAACGCAAATTGACCGACGACGTAGTTAGCGCCGGACTCGGTCATCTGCGTCTTGAGAAACTCGGTTACGGTGTTTGGGCTACCGGCAATACCTTGACCTATTTTGATAAGGGTTTCTAAATCCGCGGGGCGCTGGTGGACCGGCCCTTTGCCGCCGCGCAAGTTAAAAAGGTAGTTGAAGCTGCGGTGCCATTTCGGATACGCCCGGCGCGCAACATGGATTGCTTCTTCGTCAGTGGCGGCAATCACGATAAAACGGCCGAGGCCAATCATCGGTTTGCTGGTTCCTATCCTTTTTGTGTCGTGCCAGACTTGGCGAAACCGATCTGTAAACGTCCGTGTCTTATCGGCTGGATCCAGACTGACAATGTTAAGCCGCTGGCGCGCCGCGCGCTCGGCGCTTACCGTCGAGTGAACCCCGTACCAGACGGGTGGGTGCGGCTTCTGCAGTGGTTCGAGCTCCATCGGCACATCGTCAAATGAGTAAAACTGGCCATGGAAGTCGAGGCTCTTCTGCGTAAGGCCACGCATGATGAGCTCCAACCCTTCGACATACATGAGCTCGGCTTTCGCCGGATCATTGCCGTACATGGCGGATTCGATTTGCGAAGCGCCACGGCCAAAGCCGATGTCGAGGCGGCCGCCGCTCATCTGATCGAGCATGCAAATCTCTTCGATCAAACGCATCGGGTGATAAAGCGGCAGGGCGTAGACCAACGGACCGAAGCGAAGCCGACGCGTTCGTTGCGCGACAGCCGATAGAAAAACACTCGGCGAAGGCGCCATGCCGAGCGGGGTAGAGTGATGCTCGGCGACATGGTAAGCGTAAAAACCCGCCTCGTCATACGCTTCGGCCACCTTGAGGCGTGCTTCGTAATATTCCTGAAGGGATAGGTTGTTGCGGTCTAGATGATCAAAAACACCGAATTGCATTGACGCTCCGAGTCCACCATCCGAGACGGCGTAATTTTTACATCAACAAAGATTTCTGCGAATCTTATATGCTCGATTATGGGCTTACAAGGCTAGTGATGAAGAGCCGGCGCTTGACAGTTTTTCAGTCTTGGTATTTAGATTAGCGAATCGAGAAGGAGCGAATCCATATGGAGATGGAGAAAGCATTAGCCGGATGGCTCGGGGTACCGGTTCCCGAGCTAGTTTCGTTCATGATGAAATCGGGCATGTTATTGATGTTGTCGGGTACGATTCTCTGGATCGCTCTTGCGGCTCATTATCCTGCGGTTCATGATACAATGCACAACTTCCGGCATGCTCTAGCCGTGGTTCCTTGCCACTGAAGTATTTCCTAGCGCCCGCGTTTTTTATTCTCTGCATACTCGTCGGTGCTGGCGTCTCGGCGCAAGGTAGCAATATATATCTTAAGACTTCGCCAGTTCCAGAACGTTTGCGGCCGTTTTCCGATCCGGTAACTCTTTCGCTCCTGGTCACTGCTGCGGATGGCAAGCCTGTGGCCAGCGGATGGTTAAACCTGCGGCTCGAAGCGCCGCGGCCGATTCTCTTCTCGACAGATTTTCCGTTGGCAGAAGGCAGTATTCTCACCGAGATGCGCCTGCCGCTTCGAGCAGGAAAAGCCGAGTGGAGGTATAACTTCCCGATACGGGGCGAGTATCGCCTGTTTGTGGAGGTGCTGGCGCCTGACGGTAGCCAATCGAGTAAGATGTTCGCCATCGAAGTTCGTGAGCACAGAAGTAAATGGCTAATTCTGGCGGCTTTCATGCTCGGGTTGCTTGGCGTTGGCGTCCTTGCCGGAAGGATTTTTACACCTCCCGTGAGTAAGGGGGCTGGAGCGTTGGCGGCGCTTTTTTCTGCTAGCCTATTTTTCGCGTTATCATCGTCAACAGCATTTGCCCAAGCTGGGGCGGCTAAGCCAATCGCGCGCCTGGAAATAGATTCGCCGTCGGCCGGGAAGCTTGCGCGGATTCGCTGGGTTTTGGACGCGCATGGTGGAACCGCCGTCCGAGGAGCATTGTTGTCGCTCGCGATAACTCACATCGAAAAGAAAATGACCGTATTCGCGGTCGATAAAATCCCCGTTGAAGGGGAGTTTTCGATGAACTTTCATTTCGTCGATGGCGCTGAGCACCGGGTTAGCGCGCGGGCGGAATTACCAGGGGCGAAAGCGATGCGGTCCGAGCAAGTCGTGTCGGTCTCCGCAGTCGAACCACCGGCTTCGGCGATGCTGCCGGCGTTGGGGCTTTTTTTGACGATGATAGCCCTGGGATTGGGTGTGGGAAGATGGAGCCGCTGTCATGCGACCCCGTCCTGATTCATGCCCTTAGGATGTTGTGTTTACGCTTCTGAAACGTCAATCAACACGCCATCGGGATCTGACATTTGAAATTGTCCAAAGCAGCACTTGGCAAATAGATTGCGCCTGATCTCTCTCTCGGGGTTTTTCTCCGGACGATCGTTGTCGGCGGACGGGTTAGCGGTCATGTACTTCTCCAAATCGGCTTTGAACGCTGGCATGCTTTCAACTTTAAAGCCGATGTGGTCCAAAGCCGGCCGTTCTATGCCTGACCCTTCGTAGTCGGTGATCTGCCATGGGAAGATAGCCAACGTCACTCGGCCGTCTGACAGGTAATGACTTGGATCTCCAGCCGGCTTCTCTAATTCCATCAGCTCAAACACCGTGCGATAGAACTCGGCAATCACGTCGGGCTCGAGCACGCGCAAAGCGATATGACTGACCCGGCGCGGCATGGCTTGATCGTCATCGACATAGAGATCACGGCGATTTTCCATCCCTTTTTGTGATAGGTCGAAAACATTACCCGCCGGATCGTGCAAACTGATGCCGGCAAAAGGACGATTGCCTGGTCGTTTTAGAATTTTTATCTTCGGGTATTTCTCATTGACTCGGGAGAAGACGGTTTCGACATCTTCAACCTCAAAACCAAAATGGTCGAAACCTGCTTGGCGGCCCGGCGCGCGCGGGTTAAGGTTGAGCCCGACGTAACCATCGCGAACCACAACAGCCCCGCCGGCGCGTGCCAGTCCTGAGCGTTTCAGGCCGAAAACATCGCGGTAGAAATCACCCTCTTGGTTGCAATTGCTGCTGACGATGGCCATGTGCTTCATCTGTGCAAACATAGGCGGGCTCCTTATTTAGATGAGATGAGGCTAACCTAATCGAACGACGAACGGATTGTCAACCGCATCTTACAGATGCTCAGTCTTTGGGAGAGAGTTATCGAGGTTCGGCAGCCAACGTTGATAAGTTACCGCCGCCTATGCCATCTTTGGAGATGCTCACAATATCTCCGCGGGATTGGCGCCGTTCTCGTAGGCTCGCCACCCCGAATCCCAATCCAAATACTGAAGTCCTGTGAATCTCTTTTTATAATCGTACGTAAATGGCTCGTGGTAAGCGTAACCGGGATAATAGTATCGACAGCGGCGCTCTCGGGAAAATTGAATTGAATGAAGGATCATTAGAATTCCTAAACTTCGTCTTGCCTCCGCGGGGTCGAAAATCGCGTAAACAGCGGAAGTAGCATCCTGTCCGAGATCTAAATAAGTCGCTCCAACCAGCCGCTCGCCCAGGTAAACACAAAGCTCACGACTCGGGCAGGGCACCGTGGCAGGCAGGGGCGATACGATATCTTCAAGGGAAGGAGGAATGTTATCTTTAAAGCGCACCCGGTGTTTATCGAAAAGTTCGTGTTTGCCTGGATCGACGGCAGCCGGTCTTATGACAATACGCGCGTCGCGGTTCTTTGCCAGCACGCGCTTTTGACTGCGCGTCAAGCTAAATCGTCCAAGATCGATTCTCAGCGGCATGACCGAAAACTTCTTATCTCCGTGGAACGAGGTCTGATAACGAAAGAAGTAAATGCCGAAGTGCCGCCACCCCTCGGCCCAAAGAAAATCCATCTGAGCCGGGGAAACCTTCAAGCAAGCGAAGTATTCCTCATCTTTTTCGCTGGTCATGTGGAACAGCCCGCTAGCAATTCTAGCAACGATCTTGCGCGCTACAAGTTAGAAAAGGTGTGTAAATACAGCGTGCGTGGGAAGTTGTTGTCGTGTTGAATGCTGCTACCGGCACGGGCTATGCAGGAAGATTCACCAGGAGCCGGGAAGATTCCCGGCTCCGGTCGTCCGGATTATCAAACATTGACGATGACCACGCCCTTCGGCTCTAGATAATAATCGAGCGCTTCGGGACCATGCTCACGGCCGAGGCCGCTCGATTTGACTCCGCCGAACGGTAGTTCGTCGTAGCCATAATGCAGCGAGTTTACCCATACATTTCCGGCCTGCAACTTATCAATCGCTTTATTGGCACTCAAAAGATTGCGCGTCCAGATCGACGAACCAAGCCCGAACTCGGACGAGTTGGCTTTTTCCAGCGCTTCATCAAGGCTCTTGAACGTGTATACCGGCAGGGCGGGCCCGAAGACCTCTTCTGTGGTCATGCGCGCGTCCTCCGGCACGTTGCTCATCAGGGTCGGCGAATAGTAGAAGCCCTTATCGAGGTCGCCACCTTTAGGGCGCTCGGCGCCGAACAAAGTCTTAGCCCCGCGCGATTTGGCGTCTTCTACTTGTTCTTCGACTTCCTTTCGCTGCGATTCGAGGTGAATCGGGCCCATACGGGTTTCCTTGCTCATGCCATTGCCCACGGTCTTCTTCTTTAAGATTTCAACCAGACCGCCAAGGAATTTATCGGCGATGGATTCCTGCAAAAAAAGTCTTTTCACACCGAGACACATCTGTCCACAATTGAAGTATCGCCCAACATCGGCCATCTTGATGGCTAGATCGATGTTGGCATCTTCCATGACGATCATCGGATCGCTGCCGCCGAGTTCCAGGGTAACGCGTTTGATCTCGCGGCCCGCCACTTCCATGACGTGACGGCCCACCGGGGTCGAACCGGTGAATGCAATTCTGCGAATCCGCGGGTTACGCAAAATCTCTTCGCCGACGCTGCTGCCGGGTCCGGTGACGACGTTAACAGTTCCCTTCGGCAATGTTTTTTGCGCTTTGCCTTCGCCAAAGGTGGCTTGAGCGATGAGTTCGATGACCCGAGCGGTTGCCAGAGGCGTCGTGCTTGCCGGTTTGATGATGATGCTGTTGCCGGCGGCGAGCGCCGGACCAAGCTTGGTGCCCATCAATGTCAGCGGGAAGTTCCATGGAACGATACCGCCGCACACACCGATAGGTTGACGAATAACCATGCCGTAAGCGCCTTTTTGCGGCAGCGGCACATGCGATCCACGCACCTTAGAGGCGAGCCCGGCATAGAACTCCAGACCATGCACCAGATGGTGGATCTCTAAGCCGGCTTCAAATAAAGTTTTGCCTTGCTCTTGTGTGAGCAGTTGGGCGATTTCACTCGTATTTTTCTTGATTAATTCGCAGGCGTTCATTAGTGCGCTGCCACGATCTTCCGGCGTCACATCGGCCCATTCTTTAAAAGCGCTTTCCGCGGCCTGGATCGCCTGCTGAACGTCCTTCTCGTTTCCCTTGGGGATTGAATCCACCACCGCGCCGTTAGCGGGGTTGCGGATTTCGTAGGTCTCTTTAGTCACGGAGTCGACCAGCTCTCCGCCGATAAACATCTTAGCCATTATCTCTCCTCCAATGCAGATCGCCTAAAAATGCTCACCTGCTTTGTTGCGCTCAATTGCCTCGCCTGACGTATCACCCGCTCGGCTCGTCGATCGATCGCGTTGCATCTGAGTTATTATTAAGAGATCTGAAAATGATTGTTTGAAATAGGATTACCTGCCCTTGAATTGCGCGGTTCTTTTTTCGAAAAAAGCTTTCACCCCTTCATTGCCGTCTTCGCTGGCAAAAGTTTGCGCCAGGAGTTCGCGTTCAAAAGCCAATCCATCGGGGAGCGAGAGCTCGGATCCCGTGGTAATAGCTCTTTTGGCCTTGCCGACGGCGAGACTGCTCTTGTTGGGCACGATGAACTGACGCGCATAATCCATGACTTCGTCCATGAAGTGCTCTTTCTCATAGACGTAATGAATCAGCCCCATCTCGAGTCCCTCTTCAAACGAGATGAGCTTTCCGGTCGCGCAGAGCTCCATGGCTCGAGCTTTGCCGACGAGACGCGGCAGGCGTTGTGTTCCACCCATTCCGGGGATCACGCCGAGATTGATCTCCGGCAAGCCGATGCGGCCTCCTTCTTTTTTGGCGATTCGGATGTCGCACGCCATGGCGATTTCAAGACCACCGCCTTGAGCGTGACCATTGATGGCGGCTATCACCACTTTAGGGGTGTTCTCCAAGCGCATGAGGACTTCGTGGCCGTGAAGCGCGAAGTTATTTTTCACCGACAAACTCGCGCTGCCCAACATTTTGATATCGGCGCCCGCGGAAAAAAATCGCTCGAGCTTGCCGGTAATGACAATCGCATGGACATTATCATCGAAACGGGCATCGAGAATCGCGGCATCCAATTCCTTCAACAGTTCGGTGGTATAAGCGTTGGCCGGGGGGCGATTGATTTCCAGTAGAGCAACGCCGTTGTCGACGCGATATTCGATCATTTTTCCTTCTGCCATATCTAAGCCTCCTCATCTATTTCGTTCTCATTGACTTAACTGGCATGCCTACTCAAGTCAAGGCCGGATCCGGCGGAACAAGTCTGGAAGCCGTTTGATTCCGCTTATTTGAAAAAAATTGCTCAACAACTAAGTGATCCTGAAACAAAGCCGTAGGCTGTGTTGGAAAGCGCAGCGAACTGTGGCATGACTGAACGAAATTTTTGTACTCCGAGGAGGCACCATGAAGGTTAGACCGAAGAGATCGCCAATTAAATGGCCCGAAGGCGCGCGGATTGCCATCACGCCGTGCGTCGCCTTCGAAACGTGGCCGGAAGATCTAGGCGGGCCGCGCACGTTGCAGCAGGAAAATCGCCGGAGTTTTCCCGCCAATGCTGTCACCAAAAAAAATCTAGCGATTATTACTGATCGGGAATTCGGCGAGCGCGTGGGCATCTATCGAATGCTTGATGTGTTCGAGAAAGAAAAAATTCAAACGAGTTTTTTTCCGACCGGTATTACGGTCCAGAATTTTCCGGAAATATTTAAGGAGATCGCCGCTCAGGGCCATGAGGTCGGCACGGAAACCTGGATCCATGACTACAGTTACATGAAAAAGCGCGACAAAGAGAAAAATGATTTAAAGAAAACTGTCGATGTCGTGAGCAAGGTGGTGGGGAAGCCGCCGGTAGGTTATCTTTCCACCGGAGTGGCGCCTAGTGCCGTGACTCCGGAAATCATCCTCGAGCTCAGCTATCGTTACTGGATGGACCCGCAGCACGAGGAAACGCCCTATACGCTCAAAGTGGGAAAAAAAGAATTGACTGTCCTTTCATACTTCCAGGATCTCAACGATTACTCGAGTTACCAGCGTGCCGGGAGAACGCCTAGAGACCTCTTGCAGATGTGGAAGGATTGTTTTGACTGTCTTTACGAAGAGGGAGCAAGCGATCCCAAGTTCATGATGTGGGGCAATCACCCGTTTGTCGGCGGCCGCCCGTTCCGGGCTCTATTGCTAAGGGATTTTATCCGCTATGCCAAGAGTCATAAACAAGTTTGGTTTGCCACCGCCGGCCAGATCGCGCAATGGTATCGGGAAAACTATCGAGATGCGCAGGTCGAGACCTGGCCAAATTTCGCTTTCGCCGGACGTCAAGGCAAGGTTTCGGATCTGATGAGTGCGAGATAACCGCGGGGAGATATTGGCCAAAAGCAAATTACAGGAGAAGCAGATTCAGAGCGGGCTCGAAGCGCTGCGCCGGGCAGGTGTCGCACTTGATGATCCTTCTCCGTCTCTCGTCCAACGTTTACAAGATCACTTCGGCAAGGATCCCCAAATGGATTTGGCAGTTGTTTTCACCCTGGGGAGAATTGCCGAAGCAGCCGCTGTCGAGGCGCTCGAGAAGATCGAGAATGACGCGCGCGACAAAATGCTCAGAAAGGAAATTCGCCGTTCGCTTTTTAAGTTGAGCCAGAAGGGATTAGTTGTGCCGGAAGCAAGAACTTCCGGTTCTACAGGCGTAACTTCCTTGTTGAAATCGGCTTCGGACGTGGAGGCCTACATGTCCGCGGTGGATGGCGCCGGCGGGCGTCTTTTATGGATCGTAAAGCCGCAGGCGGGTCACGGGCTGCAGACGATCCAAGCTATGCTCAGTGACCGTGAGGGGCTGTTGCGCCTCGGCGGCGCTCAGATCCGCCGCAAAGAGTTGCGCAATATGGCGCGCGAAATCAAAGACAAGCATGGTATCGAGATGATCTCACTGCCTTGGGAATACGCCGACCTGACGCTTTATGCTGCCTATGAAAAAACCAAAGCTCAAGGCCGGAGCGGCTTTGAAAATTTTCATGAGTTGCGCACCGTCATCGGCGCGGGCAAGCCGAAGCAGCAAGAACATCCGATTTATCGCCGGCTCAATGCCCACGATGTCACAGGCGGCAGCTGGCGCGAACAGTCGCGGCGTTTGATGGACGAGGCGGAATTGCGCTTCTGGTTTCTTGACGAGGATTGGGTAACGCCTTATCTGTCTCAACTCGAGGAAGCGAAGAGCAGCCGTTTGGTTCTCAATCAGGTGCAGAAAGAAGAACGGCTCGCCGGCATTGTGCGCGATGCGGTGAAAGCGCTTTGCGCCGATGAGATCGGCCGCGTGCTGCAACGCCGTATGGAAGATATGGCGCTTTATTTTCTCGAAACGGGCCGCGACGATGCGGCGCGGCTTTCGCTGGCGGTCGCTATCCAGATCGGCGCCGGTGATCCGGGGCCGCTGGATATTTCGTTTCTCACCGGCCTGGTGCAGAAGAGTTTTGGATTTTATTTATCGCAACAAAAGACCAAACAGGCTGACGAGCCTTCGTTCATCGTCAAACCGTAGTTCATTCAACGCCCGACCGCCAATTTTCGGTCTTTCTCGCGTGGGACCTTGAAGCCCGCGCTCCTTGCCGATGTATGGTAGCGCCGGATATCGCTGGGAATCTCCGTGACGTCGTCGAGCACTTTGAAAAGATCGAGATCGGTTTTAGCGATGGCCTCCTCCTTGGCTAGAGTATTTCGGAACCATTGAACTAAACCGGACCAATAACTGGATCCCACTAGATAGATCGGAAACGGATGGATCTTTTGCGTTTGCACCAGAGTTAAAATCTCTGCCATTTCATCCAATGTACCAAAGCCGCCAGGGAAAACTACAAAACCCACACTGTATTTGGCCAGCATCACCTTGCGCACGTAGAAATATTCGAATTGCAGGGAAATCGTCTGGTACGGATTAGGCTTTTGTTCATGTTCCAACAGGATGTTTAACCCTACGCTTGTACCTTTAGCTTCGCAGGCACCGCGATTGGCCGCTTCCATGGTTCCCGGACCACCACCGGTCACCACCGCATAGCCCGCTTCGACGAGTGCGCGACCCAACTTGCGGGCCTGATCGTAATAGCGGCTTGTGATTTGCGTGCGCGCGCTGCCGAAGACGGTGACGGCAGGGGAGCCAATCTGATTCATACGATCAAACCCAAGCGCAAACTCACCCATGATTCGGAACATCCTCCAGGAGTCTTTGGTTAATTTGTCAAGCTCAAACTTCATCTCTTTACCTGCCATCCTTTTCACCTCCAAATATGGAATCGGTTGCGCGCTCGGCCGCACGCGGATTACTTTAGAACTCTCTAGTGGGGCATCTGTAATGATACACCACTTCTTTCCGGATGAGGGACACTTCTACTCTAGCGGTGCTTGATCTTTCTTGTTGGGTGCGCGAGTGAACTTGGGTAACCGAACTGCTAAAGTATTCGTCGCATGCGTTGTCGTTGCAATATTGGCCACCTTGAGCAGGAAGAGTGAACACAAGCAGAATTCCTTTCAGACTCGCTAGATGGTTGGTCGATCGGCTTGCAGCCTATTTTTGGCCGGTATTCGATCCCGCCCTAGGGATGCGACGCAGGTTTTTCTCGGCACTCAAAGGACTGGCCGCGTTGGCTGCAGCCGGACTGACAATGCTGTGCGTGTACGCTGTAGCTTTAATACCGTTCACACCAAGTATTGCCGATCTCCAAAAAGCCAAGATCGACCAACCTAGCATGCTGATTTCGTCTGATGGCAAGCGCATCGCGACGTATAAACCGATGAACCGCGAGTGGGTCCGTTTGAATCGCGTTTCTCAGCATGTCATCAACGCGCTCATTGCCACGGAGGATCACCGCTTCTATCAACATTATGGGATTGACGTGCGCCGCACCGCATCGGGTGTTCTCCGCACAGTGCTAGGCGATCCCGAGGGCGGTTCAACGCTGACTCAGCAGCTCGCGCGCAACCTATACCCGGAGGAGATCGGTCGTGAGCGGACCATCACGAGGAAAATCAAAGAAACCATTACCGCGATCAAAATCGAATCCACCTATACGAAAAAGGAGATTTTGGAGACCTATCTAAACAGTATGCCGTTTTTGTACAACGCATTCGGTATCGAAATGGCTGCGCGGACCTACTTCGATAAACCGGCGCAGAAGCTCGATGTGATCGAGAGCGCGACCTTGATCGCCATGTTGAAAGGTACCAGCTATTACAATCCGGTGCTTAACCCTGAGCGCGCGCTTCGTCGCCGCAACGTGGTGCTTTCGCAAATGGTCAAGCGCGGCGTGTTGAGCCAGGCAGAGTTTGAGCGGCTAAAAACCAGGCCGATACGTCTCGACTTTGAACGCCAGCCGGAAGCGATTGGGATCGCTCCTCATCTTGCCGCGCACATACGTAAATGGCTGATCGATTGGGCCGACCGCAACGACCATAATATCTATGCCGACGGACTGAGAGTGCACACAACAATTGACTCGCGCCTGCAGGCGCTTGCTAATCAGGCGGTCAACCGCCAGAGCGACGCCCTTCAGGCAGTCGCAGATGTAGAATGGGGATTGAGCTCACCGCGGCTGATCTCGACAAGCGCTAAGGCTTACGTCGATATGCGCCGGCGCGTGCAGCCCTTTGCTTACTTTTGGAAAAGCAAAAACGGCTTGCTCGATGTGTTTATCCGCGAATCCGCGGCCTATCGCGCTGCGCTTCAATCCGGCGCCGAGCCTGAGGCGGCGATGGCGCTGCTCAAGAACGATAGTGAATTCATGAGTAAGCTGCGCGCCGCCAAAACGCGCTTGCAGGCGGGTTTTATAGCGATCGATCCGGCTACCGGCGAAGTAAAGGCTTGGGTCGGTAGCCGCGACTTCAAGACCGATCAGTACGATCATGTTGCGCAAGCCAGGCGCCAACCGGGTTCCACTTTCAAAGCATTCGTTTATGGTGCCGCGCTTGAGCAGGGAATGTCGCCGAACAAACGATTTACCGACAGCCCAGTGGAGATCCGCCTGCCCGATGGAACTATATGGCGCCCGTCCGACTTGGGCGAGCCGACTGGCCGGCGAATGACGGCGCGAGAGGGTCTCATTCATTCGAAAAATACCATAACGGTTCAGGTCATGCAGGAGATCGGCCCGAAGAAGACCGCAGAACTAGCGCGCAAGATGGGAATCAATCGAAGCAAGCTCGACGAGGTGCCGGCGTTGGCGCTGGGAACCAGCCCGATAACGCCATTGGAAATGGTTTCAGCTTACAGCACGATCGCCGCCAGCGGCGTCTACCGCCAGCCGATTTTTATCACCCGCATTACTGACAACAAGGGAAAGGTGCTCGCCGAATTCGCTACCCAGGACAAGCGCGCCATGACCGAAAAAGCCGTTGGAGATCTAATTAACATGCTGCGCGGCGCAGTCGATCAAGGCACTGGGCAAGCGGTTCGCACGCAGTTTGGTTTGCGCGGCGATTTTGCCGGAAAAACCGGGACGACGCAAAACAATAGCGACGGCTGGTTTATCTTGATGCACCCGCGGCTGGTCGCCGGCTCATGGGTCGGCTTCAACGACCCACGCGTCACCATGCGCAGCAATCATTGGGGCGAGGGCGGACACAACGCGTTACTGCTGGTCGGCGATTTCTTCCAACAAACACTTGCGGCGCGATTAATTGACAGCCGAGCCGATTTTCCATTCGACCGATATTACGAGTCGATCTGGGACCCCTATTTCGATATAGCCAGAGAATGGTTGGGTGGCATCCTCAAAGATTGGTTCGGTGGAGAAAGGGCTAGGCCGGCACCCTTGCCGCGGGCTTCGCCGCGCCGCGACTTACGATTCGAAGCGCCGGATTCCGAACTATCGCAACCCGATTTCGAGCAATTCGGGGGCACAAGCGACCGACCGGAGCAGCGGCAGCTCGAAAGAGAAGCGGAGAAGAATCGACTGTTGGAACGATTGAGGCAGAAGCAACAGCTACGCGAGCAGGAGAACCGCGCCACCGACTGAGACGGGAATCTGTAAGAACGGTGAGGCCGGTCGAATATCTCCCGCTCTGCTGATCGGCTGTGAGCCCCTGATGTTAATGGTGATCTTCCGTCGGACGATAAGCGCCATTCGCCGGGGGATCTTTCTACCAGCTGGAAAACAGCGGCGATGGCCCAATGATCATGATGGGCAATCGATCCGGGCCTTCCGAAGCCATCCAGCACATAAACTATGAGCTCAGAAAAGACATCAAGAAACTCAGCAAAGAGGAACTGGAGCGCGCCAATATTCCTATCTGGCCGTGCAGGGGAGAAGTTGAAAATACCGCTTTGATAATCCCCAGTCGCCTTGAGGCCGAC
>JAICEJ010000009.1 GCA_025924215.1 Candidatus Binatia bacterium | reverse complement strand
CTAAGCGTCCAGCCGTTTTCACAACTGAAGAGTTTCTTTATCCAGGGTATGACGTTTGAGATGGGCGCGTGGTTCTGCAACGTCGACAATCGTGCCATCGATAACGGCTGCAACCGTTATCGTATTCAGGAT
This sequence comes from Candidatus Binatia bacterium, assembly GCA_025924215.1. Taxonomy (GTDB): domain Bacteria; phylum Desulfobacterota; class Binatia; order UBA9968; family UBA9968; genus WHTF01. The sequence goes on along the minus strand of JAICEJ010000009.1, from coordinate 30,264 downwards.
CACGGCGACGGCGGCCGCCAGACCTTGTTCGATAGCGGCGCCAATACAGTCGGGGACGGCATGCATATCGCTCTGACCCCCGGCTTCATCTGGAACCTTGGTCCCTATACCTTGCGCATGATGGCGCATCGCCAGAGAAGTGAAGATGATGGCGGGACACGAGGGCGGAAGAAAGGTGACAGCTGGTTGATCGGACACGACCTGTTTATATGGAGCCCCAAGGGTTTCCTGACCGGCTCTGCGAACACGGCGGGATCGATTTTATTGGGCACTCACTTTGAACGGGTCGACATGGAAGTGGGTTGTAACGGCAACACCGGGATTACCTGCGCCAGCGTCGTTGCTGCCGGCGGTAATGCTCATCTTACCCAATTCCATCGCAACCGGATTCTCCTGCGGGAAGCGGACATCTGGTATTTTGTCGCTCCGCGCATGAGCATCGGCGCGAGCTGGCTCTGGTACGATGCGTCGAACCTGCGCAACGCCAATAACCAGGCCGCCCATAACCTAGGTGTATGCGACACCCCTGCTACCCCTGCTAACGGTTGTAGAGTCGGTAAAGGCGGCGACTGGCATACGCTCTTTCTAAACTGGCGCTATACGTTCTAAACGCGTTAACGCTCGCAACCAAAGGGGAGTCAGAAATGGCTCCCCTTTTTTTTGAGGCGCCGACGAACAATGATCTGAAAATTGCTAGCGTCTTGCAAATTTATAGTGACGCCGTATTATTTCGAAAACAAACCCGCGCCTCTAACAAGGCGAGCAGGCCCAAAAGGAACAAAGTATCTATGAAGAGTTTAGTCATAGACCGAAGAAATGTTCTATTTTCGTTTTTGACGCTGATTCTTTTGGTGGCGCTGATCGGCTGCAATCACGCGATTCCCAGGTTTGGGATCGGCGGCCGGTATGAAGAAGGGCGGGATCAATTCTTTCGCGGCAAAGGCGGCGACATGGACCGCGCGGTGGAGGCTTTGGAGTACGTCGTCAGCCGTGATCCCTTATACAAGGACAGCTTGACCTATTTGGGCAGGGCTTATTACAGGAAAGGACGCTACCAGGACGCCTTTGCTATTTTGCAACGGGCCGTGGCGGCTAACAAAGATGATGAGGTCGCCTGGATTGCGTTAGGACTAACCCAGATGCGTTTGGGACAGACCGAGAAAGGATTGGATTCGCTTAAGGGCGGCATCACCTTGGCGCACAAGGCGATGGTCGAGGGGTACCACGATCACAAGAATTGGGACAGCCGCGGCGTGGTCCGCGGCACGCTGCGGCGCTCCGCCTTTCTCCTGGCTAAAGGTCCGGAGGAAAGAGACAATATCCTCCAGACCAATGACCGGCTTCTAGCACTCGTGGACGATGAAGAGAACTTTCAGAAAAACGCCCGGCTCCAAAATAATAATCAGATTTACAATTAACTCTCAGGGTTCTTCGCCGCCACCGCTGTCGCTGTCGCGGTTTCGCTCCAGGGTCTCGTCGCGTCTGGCACGATCGTTCTCGAGTTCCATTTGCTTTCCGACCCATTCACCGGCGTTGATAAGCTTAGGCCAGTCGATATCTCTCCCGGAAATCATCGCTAAGTCCGTCTGAATGGCCGAGCGGATTTCGCGCGACGGATCCCAGAACCGGCCAAACGAGGCGCCGTGGTTCTGATCCACATACTCCAACCATTGATGCACTCCACGCAGGCCACCTTCGATCTCCTTAAGACCTCTCTGGCGATCGCCCTCTCGAGCTAACGCAAGGCCGAAATAAAGTCTGGAAAGATCTTCTTCACGATTAGCGGCAAGTGCTCGCTCAAGTGCCTCGCGCGCTTGAGGGAGTCGCCCCATATCGTAATTCACCCGGCCAACGTAACTCCAGACTCCCTGGCGTAGCGCAGTGCCGTAAACATAATTTGGGTCCACTTCCGCAGCCTTTTGGAAACGTGCATAGGCGGCTTCGTTATTGCCGATAAGGTAAGCCTGTCTTCCTGAGTTGACCTCTCGAGCGGCTTGAAAACCGGCGCAACCCGAAAGGAGCAGAATTAGGGCGACTGAAAAGCTGGTTTTCATAATTCCTCCTGATCAACGAAGATAATCCTGCGCATCAAAAAAAACAATATGCATGTCACCCGCGGTAAGACCGGGGAAGGCGGTCTGAGCTAAGATTGTGGGCCACAGTTGGGGAAGAAATTTGATCATGAGCCGATAAGCTTGGCGACATGATGCCACCAATGGGTGATCGACTACTGGCGCGTTAGATCCCTGGTCAACTAAGATGGTTCCGAAGAGTGATCAGGGCTTCCCCTAAGTAGCGAATCCAAGTAGGCTCATCCACACCCGGGCAGCGATAACCGCAACCATTATGCCGTAAATCTGACGAAGGGTTTTGGCGGAAATGTTGCCGTGGAGCTTTTCACCGAGTAACGCGCCGATAGCTGCTCCGATGATCACGCTGGAGGCGAGCAGTAAGGGAATCTGGCCGGTCAGAAGCTTCCCTAAAAAGCCGCTCGAGGTATTCATCATCGCGATGAACAGGCTGCTGCCGATGGCTATTCGTGTGGGCACTTTCAAGACGTAGATCAGGAAGGGTACAAAAACGAAATTACCGGCACCGAGGAGGCCGATAACAGACCCTGCAGCGAGTGAACAGACAATAAGCGGTAGCAGGGCTACCACCACCTGCTCTTGCGAAAGCTCCTCTCGAGCGTGACTGGGTGGAGGCAGAAACATCATGCCGAGTACAAGAACGGTTATGATTCCGAACAGCGCCAGCAGCAGATCTTCGGAAACCCTGCCCGATAAGACTGCTCCAGTAAATGAGCCCAATGCGGAAGCCGGACCCGCTCCTAAAACAATCCGCCGGTGCACCCGGCGGTGGCGCAAATGAGCCATACCGCCAATGATGGTGGAGAAAAATACCTGGCTAATAACCACAGCGGCGACAGTTTTTGCGTCTAGTCGGGAGAGGCCGAGCAGCGGCGGAACATAGTACAAAAGAGGGAACATCATCACTCCGCCACCGAAGCCCAACAAACCCGCAAAAATGCCGCCGAGGACTCCCAATACTAGAGTCGAGATGAGGGAGAGGCTGATCATCCGACGCTGGTGCCGGAGATCCAAACATCGGCCAGTGTGATCAAGAAATAACCGATGCTGACGTAAGCATTGAAATCGAAGAAAGCGCGATTGATGCGCGAAAGATCGTTAGGCCGGACAATACGATGCTCCCACATCAAGATCAGAGAAACTGCCAGGCAGCCGATCCAGTAAATAATCCCTAACTGAGCGGCCACACCTACCAGGATGAGGAAAGCTATGGTGCAGACATGAAAGAAGCTTGAGAGGCGCAATGCCCAAGTGACGCCGAACCTAACTGGAATCGAGTGCAATCCATGCGAGCGATCGAATTCGCGATCCTGCAGTGAATAGATAATGTCGAACCCCGCCAGCCAAAATACCACCGCCAAACCGAGACAAAGTGGAATCACCAATTCCCGCCAATCAATTGGCCAGCCAGCCACCGCCAGCCAAGCGCCGATTGGCGCAAGCGAAAGAGCGACCCCGAGGAACAGGTGTGATGTCCAGGTGAAACGTTTAGTGAGCGAATAGAAGAAAATGACCGCCAAAGCTATAGGAGACAACACGAAACAAGTCCAATTGAGTTGGTAAGCGCCTAAGACGAAGACGATCGACGCGCCGATCGTTAGAAGTCCCGCTTCCCAAGTCTTCACCGTTCCCTTCGGTAATTCCCAACTCTTGGTACGCGGATTCAATGCGTCGAATTTACGGTCGGCCAGACGATTAAAACCCATGGCGGCGGTGCGCGCGCCGACCATGGCAACCAATATCCATAAAATTGATCTCAGAGTTATCGGATGGCTTGGCCACGCAAGAACCAGTGAAGCAAACGCGAATGGCAGCGCAAAAACGGTATGAGAAAAGCGGACGAGACTTGCGTAGCTGCGAATTTTTTCGACGAGCATGGCGGTCAAACCTGGAAGTTAGCGCGCTGCTAAGTTAAACGAGAGTCAAATTCATAGCCAATGAGCGCCGGACGTTGTGAAAGCGCATTTCAAATGCCCAGTTTTTGCCAAATCGAATCGATATAGTTTTTGATCTTTTCGTTCATGACAATGACCTCGGGCCATTCGCGATCAAAGCCTTCACTGCGCCATTTGCGTGTTGCATCAATGCCGATTTTCGACCCGTAGCCGAGAACCGGGGCCGCATGATCCAAGACATCGACCGGACCTTCGACGATGACCGTGTCGCGTTGCGGATCGATATGGTTTCCCGCTACCCAGGTTACTTCCGAAAGATCGTGCACGTTGACGTCGTGATCAACGACCACCAAAATCTTGGTAAACATCATCTGACCCATACCCCAGAGAGCGTGCATGATCTTGCGCGCATGGGCGGGGTATTCTTTCTTGATCGAGATGATCGCCAGGTTATGGAATACCCCATGCACGGGCAAATTCATGTCGACAATCTCGGGAAAAGTCAGACGCAAAAGCGGCAGAAAGATTCTTTCGGTTGCCTTACCCATATAAGCATCTTCCATCGGCGGTCGACCGACTATGGTCGTTGGGTAGATCGGATGTTCTTTCTGGGTGATGCAGGTGACGTGAAATACGGGGTAGTCGTCCGCCAGTGAATAAAAACCGGTATGATCTCCAAACGGTCCTTCGCGGCGCAGTGGCTCCGCCGGATCGACGTAACCCTCAATCACGATATCCGAGTTTGCCGGTACTTCCACCTCGACGGTTACGCCTTTGACCAGTCGCACGCCTTTTTTGCGCAAGAAACCGGTAAAGAGTACCTCATCGATTTGATCCGGCAGCGGCGCTGTTGCGGCATAGATCATGGCGGGGTCCCCGCCGAGGCAGACAGCCAACTCCATGCGCCGGCTTTGTTCTTTCTGGTGCTGATAATGGCGCGCCCCTACTTTATGCAAGTGCCAGTGCATGCCGGTAGTGCGCGAATCAAAAACTTGCATCCGATAAAGACCTACGTTTCGAGTTCCTTTGCCTGGATCTTTTGAAAAAACCATCGGCAAGGTTATAAACGGTCCGGCGTCTCCCGGCCAGCAGGTGAGCACGGGCAATATGCTCAAGTCTGGTTGCCGGTGAATGATCTGCTGGCATTCGCCCTTACTCACAATTTTTGGCGGGATGCCCGCGAGTTTTACCAGTTCTGAAACGAGATGTAGCTTGTCCCTGAATGATTTCGGCGGCTTGGTTTGCACCAGCTTTTGAACCTCACCCGCTACTTCCTCTATATCCTCGACCCCTAAGGCCAGAGCCATGCGTTTATGCGAGCCGAAGGCATTGATCAAAACCGGAATCTGTTTGCCGGCGACGTTCTCGAACAACAACGCCGGACCGTTATTTTTCATCACGCGATCGGCAATCTCCGTGATCTCCAACTCGGCTTTCACCGGATAGGTAATGCGCCTGAGTTCGCCTTGACGTTCTAAAACTTGTACGAAGTCTTGCAGACTGTTATATGCCATGTGCTCCCTGATAGCTTTCGAATGAAAAAGCAATAAGCCGACAAGAAGGCGCAAGTCAAGTAACCATGCGGCGGCGGCCTTCGCAGTTGGCTACAAAGGATGCGGCTCCTATTGAATTTGGCTGGATCTTACCTGCTTCTTAGAAACTTTGATCGTTGACTTGCGATCGTCGGAAGACTCTGATCAAAATCGATAAGCGGCCTTCTTGCATCGGATCAACACCTTTCAGCATTATCGTTGAGCAGTCACAACTTCCCCGGATCGTTTGCAGCGGAGCAGGGTCACAATCCTCGGGCCGTAAAAAAGCTAAATGAAGAAGGCATCTCGGCAACAGCAAGGCAAAATCAAATCCGCGAAAGCGTCCGGCGGCGCGGCATTGCCTGGCCGGATCAATCCCTTAAGGACGCGGTTTTGGTTCCTGACGATTTTCACCGTCGCGTTTGCTCTTCGGCTCGTTTATTTGTTCCAGATCAATACCATCCCGTTGTTTGAGCATCTCGCGGGAGATGCAAGGACTTACTACGAATGGGGCCAGCGGATCGCGGCGGGGGACTGGCTAGGCGCGGGAGTTTTCTACCAGGCTCCTTTGTATCCCTATTTTCTCGGAATCTTACAATTCTTTTTCGGCGAAACTCTTTGGTTAACGCGACTCGTACAGATTACGCTTGGGGCGCTTTCATGCTCGTTGCTCTTTTTGATCGGACAACAGTTGTTCTCACGTGAAGCAGGGATCATTTCGGGATTCATTCTTGCCGGCTATGGGCCGGCGCTGTTCTTCGACGGTTTGATCGAAAAAAGCATTCTCGATCTATTCTTACTTACTGTTATGTTGTTTCTCATTTTTTGCATCAGCGACGAGATGAAACCGGCCAAGTGGCTTGGTATCGGCGCGGTGCTTGGTCTTTTAGCCTTATCGCGCGAAAACGCACTTATCTTGGTGCTGGTGGTGCCGTGCTGGATCGCGTTCTCTTCCGCAACGCTATCGCCAACGGCGCGGCTGCGCCGGATTGGCTTGTTCTTCGCCGGCTTAGTCCTGGTCCTCCTGCCGGTTGGGCTGCGCAATCTTGCTGTGGGAGGGGAATTCAAACTGACGACATCGCAATTGGGGCCAAACTTCTATATCGGCAACAACCCAGCCGCGGACGGAACCTACAACTCGATCAGAGGCATAATCGGCGAGCCGCAACTCGAAGGCCCCGACGCTGAACGATTGGCCGAAAGAGAGTTGCAACGTAGTCTATCTCCAGGTGAGGTATCCAGCTACTGGTTAGGCAAGTCGTTCGATTACATCAAAACACAGCCGTTCGATTGGCTGCGACTACTGGCCAAGAAATGGGTCCTGGTATGGAACGGCCGAGAGATAGAAGATTCGGATGATTTCTACATCTATCGGCAGTGGTCATCGCTGCTTGGCGTGCTCGGTCGGTTGAACCATTTCGGCGTTCTGGCTCCTTTAGCCGGTGTTGGCCTCTTAGTTTCACTCGGACAGTGGCGTCGATTGTTGCTGCTTTACGTCATGATCCTGGCGCTTGCAGCAAGTGTCGCCGCTTTCTACGTATTTGGTCGTTATCGCTTTCCGCTGGTTCCGTTGCTGGTTCTTTTTGCCGGCGCGGGTTTGATGCAAATGATTCACTTCTATAAGCAAGGACGCTGGCGTCCGCTCTTCGGGACGATCGCTGTATTCTGCGCCTGCGCAATATTCACTAACTGGCCCGTGTTCGAATTTAGCGGGCCCGGTGCTGGGGGTTACAACAACCTGTCCAATGCCTATTACAAACAGGGCAAAGTCGAGGAGGCTATCCAAACAGCGCTAAAGGCTATCGAAGTAGAACCGAGCTACGGAGTCGCCCATTACAACGTCGGCAACCTCTATGCTGGACGTGGTCAATTTGCTTTAGCGCAACGACATTTCGAAGAGGCGCTGCGGATCTATCCGAACTACGCTGAGGTCCGGAGCAATCTTGGACAGCTTCTCGCCGAACGAGGTGATCTGCAGGCCGGTATCGAGCAATTCCGCAAGGCAATCGCGCTCGATCCAGCGCTCTTTAGGGCACATCTCAATCTCGGAGTCGCCCTGGCGAAGCAAGGCAACATCAATGAAGCGGATGCTCCGTTGCGCGAGGCCGCCCGTCTGATGCCGCAATCCGCCGAGAGTCGTTTCTATCTGGGCAGCGTCTACGCGGCTCAGAATCGGTTCGATTTGGCGGCGCAGTCCTTCAAAAACGCGCTGCAGATCGATGCTAACCTGGCCGCCGCACACGAGAGTCTTGCGCGAGTCCTATCAGCTCAGGGGAAGAGAGAAGAGGCGATGGAGCACTATCAGGAAGCGATCAGGCTGATCAGTGCCAGAAGAGCGGGACCTAAGGCTCCGTAGCAATCCTGCTTGAACAGGCCTTGCTCGGCCCGATAGGTGAATTTGAATCATCTCTAGGGTACGATTTTTAACGTAAAAGATCGGGGCGGATCGATCACCTTGATGAAGGGAATCGGATCGTCATAAATCTTAATCGGGATGATGGTCGCCGGCGGGTTGCTAACCAGCCCGTCCAGCCAATGGTATTTTAAAATCACTTCCTTAGCTCCGCTGGTCGAGACTTCCAGGCGATTGAGTGTGGCGGTTATTTGCCCCTGTCCTTGTACAAACCAATCCGACGGCTGGTTCACTGTCATGAGATGCACCGGACCTATGCGCCGGTCGAGTGTGATTAATCCGGGAATTGACTGTAGCCGTTTCAGCGAGGCCGGATGGAAGGCAACCACCGCACCGATGTTGTAGAGCCGAAAATACTTTTTGATCTCCTCATCCGTGAAACCCTGTATATCTCGTCCTAATAATCTGCCCGAGTGAAATTCCGCGAAGTGGTGCCGATCGTTGTAGAGATTGATGGGCCCGCCGATGAGCGCGCGACCGCTCCAGTGGGGAATGAAAGAGGATAAATACATGCCATCGTACACGAAACCGGTTTCGTCGCCTGATTCTTCAAATAGAACGCGGGCCTCGTCAGGCGTCCTTTGTTGCACCCAGCGGGCTATCTCGACGATCTCAGGACGGATGAGAGTTCGCAGCCGAAGTTTACCTTGAGACTCGGTTTGGACGAGATTGATCAGGAAAGTGACGCTCGCGGCCAACAGCAAAGATGGAACTGTATAGGAATAGACACGCGAAGCTGCTGAATTTGCCATTAGCCAATCCGCAAGCGCGTAAGCAGTGGCAATAGCCAGAAAAAGATCAAAGGGAACTTTAAAACGCATCGGCTGCCATGCCTGGAGAGCCGGAATAAGAAAATTAAAATAAGTTATCAGGAAAAGACTGATCAAGCCGGCAAGAAGCAAAATTCCAAGATTCTTGTCGCCGCGGCGCAGCAGCTTCACCGTGCCTGTTGTGCCGAGAATCAGCAGCATCAAGCGAACGCCTTTCTCCCAAAAACTTTGGCGAAATGACCAGTAATTCTTCAGCGCGAGATAATCCTTCACCAACGTTAGTGGGTCGGCGCTCACAAACAGCGCCAGCTGCTCGACAATGGTTTGGGAAACATCATCGCCTCGGTGGGTGAAGGCGGGCATTATCCAGACCAGGTTTAGCGCGAGCGAAATCGTTGCTGCGCCGACGGTCGATAGTACCAGGTAGCGCTGGATCAGCCTGGGCCGCGCGATCAACAAGGCGACAATGCAAGGCAGAAAAATGATCAGAGACTGAACGTGGAGCGGTAGGATGGTGATGGCAAATAGCATCCAGGCAATGTGGACAGCCCAGGATGTTTGCTGTTGCGCTAAACGGTAACACAGCGAAACCCCCAGGATCGTGGCATAAGCAGCGGTCGGATAGCCGATCATGCCGTAAAAAAACATTTCTCGTGGCAGTGAATTCCACCAATAAATCGTTCCAAGAAGCGCCGCCGCCACGGCCGCGGTATTTCTGACTTGCTCGCGCGCGAACAGATTACGCGCGCTGAAATACATCAGCCATGGAATCGCCGCCATTGTGATAAACGCCGAGATCTTGAACCACTGGATCGGCGTTAAAGCAATTAAGGACAAAGCGAGCGCGAGGAACTCGAACAGCTTGATGCTTAGATCTTGGATGGTGTTGGACGGGTAGCCCGCCATGAACAGGGGATTATACCCCCAGGATGATTTGTCCTGTTGCCAAAAGGCCTCCAACGATTTGAGATGATGAAAATGCAGACCCCAGTCCTGTTCGATGATTGGATCAGGATTGTATAGGCCGGGAAGAACATCAAAGAGAGACAACAATCCAAACGCATGAAGCGAGAAGATGGCGACGATCAGAAGCAGTGGGCGGTCAAATGGCCGCGGGGTAGGCCCCGTGAGCAATTCAGCTAACGGCGCCGTGACGCCTGGGCCGCAATGGCGGTTCGTTTGTCGTCGAGTTTTCCGGGTTTTCGGTTTACGTGGCACGTACGGGTCTATACTAGCGGTAATTGTCTGAAGAAAACAAAGCTGGCCAGTGTATTACCATTGGGCTTCGGTGATGTCTCTTAACCTGCAAGTACAATCTGTAGAACGCCGGGTGTGCATTATCGATCACCTGACCGGATGTGTGGCCACAGGTTCATCTCGCCACACCGCCTGACGACTTCGCGTCGCCGCTGCTGCCGGGTTAGCTCAGCGTGGGACGGTGTTCGTGCACCCCTTCGCTGTGTGAATCCGAACAGCCTCTCTGACGCAATCCGGTGCTCTGTCGGAGTCCTTCTCAGCGATCATTTGCATCCCAAGATCAAGTTTGTCAGAAGAGACGGATGCTTAGTGTCGCTCTCGTGCTCGGATTGTTAACCGCCCTGGCCAATATCTCGGGCAGCGCTCTTGCGGTGCTCCAGCGCGAGCCCTCGCGCCGCTTTACCGCGGCGGCGCTTGGTTTAAGTGGTGGATTTATTCTGGCAGCGGCGCTGCTCGAGATGCTGCCGGAAAGCTTATCCCGGGGACCGTCGATGCCGGGCTATGTGGCGGTGGGCTACCTCTCGCTGTTCTTGATCGAACAATTTACCAACGTTCACCTGCATAGCTTGCCTGAAGATGAACACCTTGCGCCTGTTCCGGTCGCCGCCGGATTCGCATCCCTTGTCGCATTCAACGTTCATGACTTTATCGATGGACTGGCTATCGGCGCGGGCATGATCGCCAAAACCGATTTGGGAATACTAATATTTCTCTCGGTATTACTTCACGAAATTCCCGCGGGCTTTGTGATAGCCGCGATCATGCGTGCAGCGGGATGGAGCCGCTGGTCCGCTATGGTTGCCGGCGGCAGCTTAGGGGTTGTCACCATCATTGGTATCGTTCTGCCATTTTGGGCCTGGGAAATTAAACCGTTTTTTGCTGATGTCCTCTTGGCATTCGCGGCCGGAAACTTTATCTATGTGGGTGCGACTCTGCTCGTCCCGCTCTCCGAATCGGGTAAATCGCGCTGGATCACTCTCCTGGTGGTGCTCGGGTTTGCCATTTTCTACGTTTCGAGCCGGCTCGTTGACTCCTTTTTCTAAGTCCCGGCAGATCTCTGACGAAAACTCAAAGGGGGAGTACTATGTTTGTAAAATTATTGTGCGCAACCATTTTACTGAGCTTGTCGGCGGCTTGTTCGATGTCGACCCAGCCGGCCTCTCAAGCGACTGCCGAACTCAAGGATAAGGACGGCAAGGTGGTCGGAATGGCCACATTTCGCGAGAGCGGGAGCGGAGTCACAGTCAACCTTGACGTCAAGGGACTCACTCCGGGCTTGCACGCGGTTCATGTTCACGCGGTCGGTAAATGCGAGGCGCCGGCCTTTACCAGCGCCGGCGGCCATTTCAATCCGGCGCAAAAAAAACATGGTCACAAAAGTGCCGAGGGCGCTCACGCAGGGGATCTACCCAATATGCTTGTTGCCAAGGATGGCACAGGCCGTTTTGAGGCTTTCACCGATGGCATGACGCTTAGACCCGGCGCGACATCGGTTTTTGACAAAGACGGCAGCGCGTTGGTGATCCATGTCGGGGTTGACGATTACGCCACCGATCCTACCGGCAATGCCGGCGACAGAGCCGCATGCGGGATCATTACAATGGCTCAATCCAGAATGTAGCGCTCCACCGACTAGAGGTAATGGAGCCTTACCTCGCCCCCGGCGAGGCTGTGCTCTGCTTGCCGGATGCGTTCGGCGGTTCCAAGATCCTGCCAAAATCCGTCAAAGCAAAAACCATAGAGAGGTTGCCCGGCGGCCAGCATCCGCGGATAAGTCTGCCGGGTCGTACTGAATTTATGTGCTCCCGTTTCTATGTCCATATAGTCGAACACCTTAGGCTCGAGGACCTGTACGCCGGTGAACATTAACTTGCGAACCCGTACGGGTGAGTGCATCGGCATTCTTGTGTCGAGAAATCGGCAGATTCGATTTCGCTCGTCGATGTCCATCGAGCCGTATCTGTCCGCATCCCTATCAGGCCGCAAAACCAACGTTGCCGCGGCTCGTTGCTTTTGGTGAAATACTAGCAACTCGTCGAGATGCAAATCGATCAAGACATCGGTGTTGATGACGATGAAAGTGTCGTTTTGCAAAAATGGCTTGGCCTTGAGCAGACCGCCCCCGGTATCCAACAGCTCCGGCTCGATGGAATAACTGATCTGTAGTCCAAGTTGGCTGCCGTCGGCCAGCCGCTTCTCGATCTGCTCGCCATGATGATGCAGGTTGATGACGACATCGCGAACGCCATAGTGTCGTAACAGCAGCAGCGAATACTCGATCATGGGCCGGCCGCCGACTGGCACCAGAGCTTTGGGCTGGGAATCGGTCAGAGGCCGTAGGCGTGTTCCCTGTCCGGCGGCCAAAACCATCGCCTTCATCGCATCTCCTCGTAGTGCTCAGCCAAAATCGGAATGATCGGTTCGAGCTGCGGTAAGCGCGCCAAATTGCGTTTCAAGCGACGGACCGTGGGCGGGATGAATTTCCGGTATCCGGGTTTGCCCTTTACCAGATCGAGATAATAAAACCGGCCGACTACCTTGAAATCGCGCTGAATCGCTGAGAGCAGGTAAATCTCACGAAAATCGTCACCGTCTACAGCGCGATTTTCGAGACCGGCGCGCTGGTTTAAATAATAGCTCACAAGATGATCTTCAATATGGGGTCTAATCACACTGTCGGTGATCCGATCATTCAGGAGCGAGGCCAAATCGTACTGCGGCGGGGCGATCAAGGCGTCTTGGAAGTCTATTACTGCCACAGCTTCGTCGTGAATCATCAGATTCCAGCTGTGATAGTCGCGATGGTTTAGACAACTGGGATAGCGGTCCAAACGCTGGGCAATGTCCGAAAATCTTCTTCGCAGCGTCTCGATTACCGTTCCAGCCACATGAGCGCCGGGCCGCTTCTCTAATCCGTATTCGAGGAAGTGTTCGAACTCCCACATGTAAAGCCGGAAATCGAATCGTTGCTGAAATGCAACGCAGGTTTCGTCCCGGGCCGCTGTGCCTCGGATTTGTAGAATCAAAAGCTCGTCGATGGCTTTTTCATACCAGCTAAGGACCTCTTCTTCTGGCAGGCCTTGGACCCGGTCCCATAACGCTGTATCGCCTAAATCCTCCAGCAGAAGAATGCCGTCGTTTTGCCAATGAGCGTAAAGCTTGGGCACCCGAACCCCGACTCCGCTGAAAAATCGGTGCATATTGAGGAAGGGCAATTCTTTAGGAGCTTGCTTGAAAACGGCAAGCTCTTCACTGGAGAGGGGCAGAGCACTGCCGGCCGGGAGCTCCATGATGATCACTGATTTTGGCGCTTCGGAGGATTTTATGACAGCGCGGTAGTAGCGCCGGCTCGAGGCATCCCCGGCGAGCGCCATTATAGAAGAGATAGACGTGTTCGCGCCGAAGACGGCGATGATCTTTTCCGCGAAGACTTCCTGGTGATTCATAAATAAACGTTCGAGACTATGCGTGCCAGCGCCGCCGGCCGTTAAACCTCTCAGCTACCGCTGAAACCTATGGTAACCTTGCCGGCCTCGACGATTACAGGTATTTGGCGGCGGCCATTAGAGTGTTTCAGCATACGCGCCAGACCGGCGTCATCTTCGAGCACGTTGATGTATTCGAACGGAACTTGTCGACGGGAGAAATCCTCACGGGCTCCCGAAGTATAGGGTCAAAGATCTTGGCCGAAGATAAGGACTGGTTCGTTGCTCATCGAATTTGCTCCCTTATTGGATTGATAACCAGATGTTACTATGAAAGACGGATAAATTCCGCATATTTTCGAAGACAGCGCAAATTGAAATAGATTTATGTCGTGTGTTAGTTGAGGGATAATTTATGCCCGGCACTCTGTACATCGTCGCAACGCCGATAGGTAATCTCGAAGACATCACGCTACGGGCAATCCGCATTCTGAAGGGCGCCGATATCATTGCCGCCGAAGACACCCGGCACACGCAAACTCTACTGCGGCACTTCACCATCAACACGCGTTTAACCAGTTATCACGAGCACAATGAACGAGCCAAGACGGCCCAATTGGTCGCTCGCCTCGAGCGCGGCGAAAGCATCGCTCTGGTCTCGGATGCGGGCACACCGGGGATCGCCGATCCCGGCTACCGCTTAGTTGTCGAAGCCACTCGCATGGGCATTCCCGTTGTACCGATTCCGGGTCCGTCGGCATTGATCGCGGCTCTCAGCGCCAGCGGTCTGCCCACAGACGGATTCAGTTTCAGGGGATTTCTACCGGCACGAAAGCGGGAGAGGAGGTCCAAGCTGCAAGAGCTTCGTGTCGACCGCTATAGCCTGGTCGTCTACGAGACACCGCACCGACTCAAGGAATCGCTCGATGACATTCGTGAAATTCTTGGCGACCGCCGCATGGTGCTGGCGCGCGAAGTCACCAAGATTCATGAGGAGTTTCTCCGCGGCCGCATCAGCGAAGTGATCGGAGAAGTCGGTGGGCGAGAGATTCGCGGAGAAGTAACGCTTATCATTGAAGGCTGCTCCGACCTGCATACTCCTTCCGAAGGGACACTGCGCGATGAAATTACGAAGCTCCTGGCCGACGGGCTGCGGGTGAAAGAGGTCGCCGAAGTGCTCGGCGAGAAATACGGATATTCTAAACGCCAGATCTACGGTTTAGCTATGGATCAAGACAGGAACGTTAAGTCTTGACCTTGTACTCTTCCAATTTTCGATAAAGGGTCGTCCGATCTACGCCCAGTATCCGAGCCGCTTCGGCTTTATTCCCATACGTGCTCTCGATGACCCGCAAAATATATTCTCTTTCCAGATCTCTGAGGGTGTATCCGTTTGCCACAGCGGCCGCGAGCGGCACAGAACTTCCATCAGTAACCTGCGACTGCAACGGTAAATCCTTCAAGCCGATGCTGGTCTCTTTGCCAAGCAGCACCGCTCGCTCGATGGTGTGCTCCAACTCCCGCACATTTCCCGGCCAGCGATAGTCCATCAGCGCAGCCAGCGCCTCCTGGTCGATCGATTCTATTTCTCGTTTCGCCTGAGGCGCAAATTTGTGCAAGAAGTGCTCTGCGAGAAGCGGAATATCTTCCGACCGCTCGCGTAGCGGCGGCAATTCGATGCGAATAACGTTCAGCCGGTAGTAGAGGTCCTGTCGGAACCGGCCTTGGTCGACCAAATTTTCAAGATCGAGGTTGCAGGCTGAAACAATGCGTGTGTCGACTTTTTCCGACTGATTGGCCCCCAACGGCCTCACTTCTTTATCTTCGATGACGCGTAACAGCTTGGCCTGGAGGTTGACGGGAATCTCGCTGATTTCATCGAGAAAAAGGATGCCGCCGCTGGCTTCCTGGAAGAGTCCGCGCCGGTCTTTGCGCGCATCGGTAAACGTGCCGCGCATATAGCCAAAGAGCTCGCTCTCAAGCAGGGTCTCCGGAACGGCAGCGCAGTTCAGCGGTATAAAGGGCCCTTGAGCGCGCCGGCTATGATGGTGAATCGCGCGCGCCACCATTTCCTTGCCAGTGCCGCTTTCACCGAGGATGAGCACATTGGCGGCAAGATCGCTGGTCTGCCGGACGATCGAGAAAACTTCCCGCATCTTCTCGCTCTTGCCGATGATGTTCTCAAAACTATTGCGCTCGAGTATCTCATTGCGAAGCCGCTGCACTTCTTCACAGAGCCGGCGCTGCTGCAGCCCGCGGCTCACATGTAAGATCATTTCGTCGGTGCGAAACGGTTTAGTCACGTAATGAAAGGCGCCCGCTTTCATTGCCTCGACTGCGCTTTCAATGCTGCCGAAGGCCGTGATCAAAAGAATTACCGCGTCGGGATCGATCCCTTTAACCTCTTTAACCAGTTCCGTGCCGCGCATTCGTGGCATCATCAAATCGGTGATCATCAAGTCGCAGCCGTTTGCGCGAAACTTCTCCAGCGCGGATCGGCCGTCATGCACTGCTTCAACGAGATAGCCTTCTTCGGCCAGCACATCGACGAGCAGCTGGCACATCTGCCGATCATCATCGACAATCAGAATACGGGCGCGCGTAGCGGCGTGTAGTTTAGAGTCGGGTGCCATTTTCCAGATTGCCCTGAACCAGCGCTGCTTTCTGTTGTCCTTGAGGCAGATGAATGAGGAAGCGAGTAAACTTTCCAGGTTCGCTTTCTACGGTAATCTCGCCGCCGTGCTCGTTAATGATGCCGTAGGTTACCGCCAGCCCGAGTCCGGCTCCTTCGCCGACATCCTTGGTAGTAAAAAAAGGATCGAACACATGATCAATGATTTCGGGCGCGATACCGATCCCGTTATCTTCAAAGACAATTCGAACGCCGTCTTGGCCGTCCATAGAGGGCGCGGATGAGGCGCGAATTTTGATCACTCCCTCGGCGCCAAGGGCGTGGAGAGAATTGGCGAACAAATTGATGAACACTTGTTGCAGCAGATCCGGATCGGCTTGAATGAGCAACGGCTTCGGCGAGACATGGATCTCAACCTTGAGGCTCTTGTCGAATAGTTGGTGTTCCAGGAGATAACGCACATGGTTGATCAACTCCGATAAATCGACCGATCGAAACATGGGTTCCCGACGGCGGGAAAACTCCAGCAGTTGGCGCACGATGGCGGTGATGCGATCGCTTTGCGAGCGGATCACCTCGAGGTTACCGGTAAGTTCTTCGCTGCTGCGCGGCCGGCGCAACAGATATTCAGCTCTGCCACGAACGATGCTCAATGGTGTGCCGATCTCATGGGCAAGACCCGCGGCCAAGTGACCTACCGATGCCAAACGTTCAGAGTGGCGCAGATCTCTTTCTAGCTTTAACTTTTGTTGCTGCTCTTCCAAGAATTTGGAATAACTCCGATTGAGTTCTTCCGACATGGTGTTGAACTCTCCAGCCAGCGCGGCAATTTCGTCCCGACCTTTGATCTCGATGCGCTGCTCCCAACGACCGCGGCCGATCTCCCGAACGCGTTGCACCAGCTGATTGATGGGCAGGGTGATATTGCGGCGCACGATGATCAGAATGAGGACAGACAAAAGAATGACCAGTGCCGCGCTGGTTCCGATGATTCGCTGACGTCGCGCTTCGATGTTGCTAATTAACTGAGATCCTTGACGCGCTAAGACAAAGGCGCCGGCGATCTGGCCATCGCTCGCAGTAAACGGCTCGATACGGTAGTAGACTAAAATGCCACTTTCCCGAACATAACCCTCTACGCCGTTGGGGTCCCCAAGAGCTGGTCGCGGATCCAGCTCCAAAATCGCAGCAGGGTGCAGTTCGGCAAAATCATTAGGATACCTAAGTGAGGATGAGACCGCTACGCGCTCGGCATCAACGTTATAAACAATCAGGCCGTGGATGTTGCCTCGCGGGCCTACCGTATTGGCGAATTCCTGAGTCGCCTTAAGATTGTGACCATCGGCATACAGATCCCGAAGAACAGCGTGAATCGCTCGGGAGAAACCGCGCATGCCGACCCGCATTTCTCTCATAACGTTTTCTTGATCCTGCTGAATACTAAGGTAGCCGTGAACCGTCATCGTCACCAGAATGATGACGACCAGGGAGAGAATCAATTTTGTTCCAAGCTTCATGCGCGCAGTTTCGCAGTCATCGAAGGAGCAAGGCCTATACCGCGTTGATCGCTAATCGCAACGGCGTTGAAAATCAAAGTCTTGGCATATTCGCATAAAAATATCGACGAACTCTGTCGCAACTTACGACAGCATGTGGTTTTTCACAATCATTGAAATTTGTCTCGGTTATTCAAGCAATTGAGATTCCCCCAGGGGTGCACTGGCTCTTAGCGCGTTGCATATTACAACGGGAAGAATTGCCGAGCCTGGCGCAAAGCCACTGCACATCACTTTTATTCCAAGAACATCAGCCGGTGTTCGCGGGCACGTCGCTTGCGTCTACTCCCGAATACAAGCGGCTCTCCGGCCGCGCAAACCTTCACATTCGAAAATTTAGAAAGGAGGAGCTGACATGAAAAAATTACTTTTCGCATTGTTGTTGGGAGTGACCGTCGTGAGTTCGATGATCGATCTCGCCACGCCGGTGAGCGCCCAAGAAGAAGATCCCAAACCCAAGAAGCCCGAAGGGGAATGATCCGCAGAAGTTGATCTCAGCTTGCAACAAGGGGGCTTTTTGCCCCCTTGTTGTTTACGACAGGCCTCGTGAGATCTGCTGTCGGTTATCTTATTCGAAACTCAGTAAACTCTCCTCGAAAGCCGTGCCGCTGTAAATCGACTTCATCGACTCGAGCTCCTGGCGGTCCCTGTCGGCACCAGGCGATGAGTTCTTCGATGCTATCCGATCGCCCTTCAGCCATCAGCTCCACTGAACCATCATGGCGATTCATGACCCAGCCGGTCAGGCCCAAGTGCCGTGCCTGTTGCGTTGTGGAAGCGCGAAAATAGACACCCTGCACTCGACCTTTCACAATCAACCGAATACGCTCATGGGACGGGATGGTTGGCATTGCTGCCGGTTTTCTAACGCAGCGCCCGCTCTGGCGCAAGCCGTTTGATTCAGCGACTACGGGCGCAAAATTATTTGACAACCGCCCCGCAGTTTCGATAGGCTTTCGCCGGTTCTAAGGGTTTACCGAAGAGCCCGTGCCGTGGTCCTCCAGACCGATTTAGGCCCTGCCCTTTGGCGACTCGATCCGCGCAAATGCGCACTCGTGAATCAAAAAGGAGGGTCTGATGGGAGCCAAATTGTATGTCGGCAACCTGCCGTATTCGGTGACCGAAGAGAGACTGCAGCAGCATTTTGCGCAGCACGGCTCGGTGATCAGCGCTCGTATCGTTACCGATAAGTTCACGGGCCGTTCCAAAGGTTTCGGCTTTGTCGAGATGAGTTCCGATGCTGAAGCCGAGCGCGCCATTAACGCTCTGAACGGAACCGATTTCGAAGGACGTAACGTGGTCGTCAGCGAGGCCCGTCCGCAGGCGCCGCGAGAGTCTGGGTTCGGTGGCGGCGGAGGCGCCGGCAGACCCCGTCGGGATCGTTACTGATCAGGTTGTCAGGAGCTTTAGCAGCTCTTCCTCATCGATGACCCGGACGCCGAGCTCTCGAGCCTTTTTGAGTTTGGAGCCCGGCTCCGAACCAGCGACAACATAGCTGCTATTGCGGCTGACGGCGCTGCTCACTCTGCCGCCCAGGGCCTCGATACGGCGTTGCGCTTCCACCCTCGACATGGTCTCGAGTCCACCCGTAAGGACGAACGTCGAACCGGAAAGAGCGCCTCGTTTGATACTCTCTGCCTTGAAGCGGATGCCGGCCTCTAAAAGTTTAGCGATCACTTGACGGTTTTCGTCTTGGGAGAAAAACCGCGCGATACTCTTGGCCACCTCCGGGCCGATCTCGCGCACCTCCATCAATTTCTCCTCGCCTGCATTCATAATCGTCTTCAGGTCGCCGAAGTGCTCGGTCAAGAGTTTCGCGGTGGCTTCGCCAACGTGCCGAATGCCCAGAGCGGTCAAAAAACGAGTGAGAGTCGAATCTTTGCTGCGTTGCAAAGCAGCGAGCAGGTTTTGCGCCGATTTTTTGGCCATGCGATCCATGCTCACCAATTGCTCTTCTTTCAAGCTGTAAAGATCGCCAAGATGTTTGATCGCGCCCCGTTCGACCAGTTGATCGATTAGCTTGTCACCGAGCCCCTCGATATCCATAGCGTTGCGCGAACCGAAAAATTTTACACTTTCCTTGAGCTGCGCCGGACACGAAATACCGATGCAGCGGTAAGCCGCCTCGCCTTCCTCGCGGTAAACTGCCGCGCCGCATACCGGACAGTGCTCGGGCATGCAAAAATGTTTCTCTTGCCCGGTTCTTTTCTCGGTGATCACTTTCACTACATAAGGAATGACGTCGCCGGCGCGCTCGACCATCACCGTATCGCCGATGCGAATGTCTTTTCGGTTGATTTCATCCATGTTGTGCAAAGATGCGCTTTTCACCATTACGCCACCGATGGCGACGGGTTCCAGGCTGGCGACCGGAGTCAACGTGCCGGTGCGGCCGACCTGGGGTTGGATGTCGAGGATGCGGGTTGTCGCCTGGCGCGGTTTGAATTTATAGGCAATCGCCCAGCGCGGCGAGCGAGCGATTTCGCCGAGCCGGCGTTGCAGCTCGTGAAGATTGACTTTGACTACCAAGCCGTCGATCTCGTACGGAAGTTCATCACGCCGGCTCTCCATGTCGTCGCGAAATCTTAGAATACCGTCAATGCCGCGGCAGAGACGCGCAAACGGCACCGGCTTTAAGCCCCACTCCTGAATCGCCGCGCGAAATTCACTGTGGCTCGCCAAGCTGGTTCCGGCGACGACCCCCGTCCCATGAAAAAAGATATCCAGAGGCCTTTTCGCGGTCAATGTTGAATCGAGTTGCTTCAACGAGCCGGCGGCGGCATTACGCGGATTGGCGAATACCGGTTGTCCCGCTTCCTCGCGTTCACGATTCATCCGCTGGAAGGCCGCGCGCGAAAGGAAAACCTCGCCGCGGACTTCAAGCCGCTCTGGCGCGGAGCGGGTTCCGCGGCGCAACACCAGCGGGATCGAACGGATGGTTTTGAGATTGAGCGTGATATCCTCGCCGTTGATGCCATCGCCGCGAGTTGAGCCAATAGAGAACCGGCCGTCAACATAGACCAGCTCCACGGCAACGCCGTCGATTTTGGGCTCGACCAAATATTCGATCGGTTCCGTTGACCTCAGAAACCTGGCTATTCGTTCTTCGAACTCTGCGAGATCTTTTTGATCGTTGGCATTGCTGAGCGACAACATCGGCAAGCTATGCCGGACCGTCTTGAACTTGTCCAAAGGCGGCGCGCCGATTTTTTGAGTTGGTGAATCCGGCGCAGCAAATCGTGGATGAGCCGTTTCGAGCTCGATCAGGCGGTGGAATAGCCGGTCGTACTCGGCATCACTGATCAACGGATTGTCGAGCACATGGTAATGATAGTTGTGCTTCTCAAGCTCTTGGCGCAGCGCGATAATCTCGTTCTCGGCCGCACTGTCAAAATTTTTTGCCATAGGATCAGCTAATTAAATTTCACTCGCTGAATTAATCAGAATTAGCATAGTTGGCGCGCTGAATGAAGCTTACTGGAGCGTCGTTCATTGACCGACTCTGGTGAGTATGTTAACCAAGTCGATGATGAGAACACGGTTTTACGGGAGCGTTGTCGGCATTTTGATCTTGTCCGGTTGCGCCTTCCGCAGTCCCGTGATCAAAGCTCCCGCCAACGGGCTGTTCGGAACTTCTGAAGCCCCTTTCGTGCAGCACCAACGAGTCGAGGTCCCGGCTGAATCCAAAGCTCTTTCGCACTTCATGAAGGGCAACCTTCTGCTTGGCGAAGGCAGATTTGATGAAGCTCTCGCGGAATTCGAGAGCGCTGCGGACGTCAACCCCGAAGATGCGTTCCTGCGCTTTCGCTTAGCCACTCTTTACGTCAGGAAAGGGGATCTTAAACGAGGGCTGGTGGAAGCTGAGGCTGCAAGACGGATGGATCCCAATAGCCTGGAAAACCGTTTGCTACTGGCCGGGCTCTATTCATCGCTGGGAGAAAATCAGAAGGGCTTCGCCGAATACCACGAGGTTCTCAAACTCGATCCGAAGAACCAGGAGGCTCTGCTGTACTTAGGCGCGCTCTACTTACAAAACGACGACACCGCTCGAGCAACCGAAATGCTCGATAATCTGCTGAAGCTAGACAGCGACTCGGTGCTGGGTCACTATTATCTTGGACGTGTGCGCGCCAAGTCCAAGCTCTATCTAGCGGCCGAGCAGAGCTACCGCAGAGCCTTGGAGTTGAATCCCAAGTCTGAAGCGGTGCTGATGGACTTGGCGCTAGTCTATGAACTGCAGGGCAAGACCGAAGAGGCCATTCAGACCTACCAAAAACTCCTCGGACTGAATGCGCAGAATGTTTGGGCGCGAAAACGGCTGGGCGAGCTGTATGTCGGCCAAAACAAATTGGACGATGCTCTGGCGCAGTTCGAAAATTTGAAAAGCAACGAAGCGGATCCGCGCGAAACGCGGATCAAGATCGGACTCATTTTCTACGAAAAGGGCGACTTCGAACGGGCCGCTACCGAATTCAATCTGGTTTTGGCCGGTGATCCCGAGAACGACCGGGCGCGGTACTATCTTGGCGCCACCTATGTCGAATTAAAGGCCGATGAAAAGGCGCTGGCTGAGTTTTCAAGAATTACTGAGAAGAGCGACTTGTATTTAGACAGTCGTTTGCAGATGGCCTATCTCTATGAGCGCACCGAACAGTTACAAAAAGCCATCGATTCGGTTCAATCGGTGCTGCAAAAGAAAAGCGACCGCAAAGAAGTCTATGCGTTTCTTTCGAGCTTGTACCGGAAGGCCAAGGATTTCCCGAAAGCCATTGAGGCAATGGAGCGCGTCATCGTACTGGATCCGAAGAGTGATCAGGCGTATTTCCAATTGGGAGCGCTGCACGACGAAGCAAAGAACAAAGAGCAAAGCGTCGCCAACATGAAACGGGCCATCGAGCTCAATCCGAAGAACGCCGCGGCGCTTAACTACCTCGGCTATACCTGGGCGGAGATGGGGGTGCGGCTCGATGAAGCGGAACAGTTGATACAGCGAGCGCTGCAAATTGAGCCTAACGACGGCTTTTATATCGACAGTCTTGGCTGGGTATATTTTCAGAAGGGTGACTACACCAGTGCGGTCGAGCAGTTAGAGCGCGCCGTGGCGATCACGGTCGATGATCCGACGATCATCGAGCATCTCGGCGATGCTTACGTAAAAGTTGGAAAATCCGATCGTGCCTTGGCGAGCTATCGGGAGGCGATCGAAAAATCCAAAGAGGACGATCAAGTTAAACGTATCCGTGAAAAGATCGAACGGCTGGAGAAGAAAATTTGACGGCGTCTCGGCGGCGCGGGTTATCCGCTGGCGCGCGGAATCTCGTGTGGCTGGCAGCAGTTTGCGCGACGATTGTCGGCTGTGCCACCGTCACTCCGCCGGCAGCCAAGCCACAGCTCCCGGCCAAACAGTGGCAAGCCGGCGAGCTGATCAACTCCCTAAGCAAGCGTTATGAACAATTTCGCACGTTGCGCGCTTTAGCCCGGTTTGATTATGCCGGGCCGGACGGTAAGGGCAATGTGCAAGAAGCAGTTCTGGTCGAGAGGCCGGACCGGCTCCGACTGGAAACACTAACCTTCCTTGGCGCTGTCTTGATCGTTACCGTCAATGATCGAGAGATCATCGGATATCATTCGCGCGAGGGAATCTTTGTGCGCGGACCGCGAACCAAGGAAAACCTGTTGCGCTATACACAAATTCCTCTCGAGCTAGCCGAAATTACCGCGTTAATGTTGGGCTTGCCGCCGGTTGACACAGGCGCGCAGCTGCGGCAGGAGGGTCCCGCTCTGGTGTTCTCGCCAAACGGAACCAAGCAGGATGCCGTGACATTCGAGGCGCAAACCCCGGTTCCGACCAAATGGGAGCGCTTTAATGACGCCGGCGCAGTGGAGTTAAGCGCCGAGTTTTTGGATTATATTTCAACGCCCGCCGGCCCATTTCCATCGAGGATCCAGATTGAGGCACGTCTGCAGAATCGAAAACTTGAGATCCGCTATCAACAGCCCGAGGTCAATGCTTCCCTCCCGCCGGAAATCTTTACACAGGAAAAGCCGGCTCATGCTGAGGAACTGCGGCTGGAGACTCTGGGCGGTTAGCGATGCTTCTGACGAGAGGCTTGGCGGTCGTATTATCTTGTTTCCTGCTCATCGGGTGCGGAGACAAGGGCGAAATTAGCGACGGCGGGTCCCGAGCCACAGTCGATGTCAAAGACCCCGGCCCGCCGGTCAGTGGCGACTGGCTGATTATCCATGCCTTGAGCGATCCTGAACAGCTCAATCCCCTCACCAGCAATGACGCCGGTTCCAGCGAAGTCAATGGTTATATCTTCGAGGGTCTCTTAAGCCGCGACCCGCGTACTCTGGAGTTGAAGCCGCTGATCGCGGAATCGAGACCGGAAATTTCGGATGATAAACTTAGCTATACTTTCAAAATACGTAAAGATGCGCGGTTTCAGGACGGACGCCCGGTTACCGGCGAGGATGTCCTCTTTAGCGTCAAGGCGATCAAGTGCCCGTTCGTCAATGCGCCATTTCTGAGGGTCTATTTCAATTCCGTCACCGATGCTCAGCTTCTCGATCCTTATACGATCCGATTCTTCATCAGAGAACCTTATTTTTTAAACGAGAGTGTGCTGGGTGGGGTAATTGTGATGCCGCGTCATTACTACGACCGAGAGAATCTTTTGCACTCGATCACGGTGCGGCAGCTATCGCAAGATCCAACGAAATTACCCGCTGAGGTTAAGAAATTTGCCGACCTGTTTAACCGTAATTACAACCGCAATCCGCTCGGCTCGGGACCGTATAAGTTCAGTCACTGGAAAACCGGCAGTGAAACCGAGCTGACGCGCGACACAGATTACTGGGGCAACGGTAAAGAAGGAATCGACCAGCCGCACGTCGACAGGCTTAAATTTCGCGTGGTCAACAATATGGACGCGGCGCTCACCCGCCTCAAGAGCGGCAGTTTGGATTATATGGAGACTTTGCAGCCGGTGCAGGTGGTGCGCGGCACCAGCAGTGAGCGATTCCAGCGTCAATTCAAAAAATACGAGTACTATGCGCCAACCTACACCTATATCGGATGGAATAACGATCATCCGATATTTCGAGACAAACGAGTGCGCCAGGCAATGACGTATCTCACCAATCGCAAGCAAATCGTCGATACCGTGCTCTTCGGTTTGGGCGAGGTAGTCGACAGCCATATTTATCTTTTTCGGCCGGAATACGACAAAACTCTAGTGAGTTATCCTTTCGATCCCGCAAAAGCGCTCGCCTTGCTCAATGAAGCCGGCTGGAAAGACACCGATGGCGACGGCCTGCTTGACAAGGTGATCGATGGCATCCGAATTCCCCTGCGTTTTGAAATCAAAATCAACGCTGGAAATACGGTACGGGAAAGTATCGCGTTGGTGCTCATGGACGAGCTCAACAAGCACGGCATCGCGGCGAGCGTGCGTCAGTTGGACTGGACGATATTTCTCAACGACGTCAAGAATCATCAGTTTGACGCGGTAGTGCTGGGTTGGGCGATGTCGACGACCGAGCCCGATGCGTACCAGGTCTGGCACTCTTCTCAAGCGGCCAATAAAGGGTCCAATGCGATTAGCTACAAAAACCCGCGCGTGGATGAAATTCTGGAGCAGTACCGCCGCGAGTTCGACCCGCAAAAACGCATTGAGCTGTACAAAGAATTTCAAAAAATCTTGCATGACGAACAGCCTTACACGTTTCTTCACGTCCGAAAAACCGTTTCGGCGGTGCATCGTCGTTTTCAAGGTGTCGAAGTTTTCCCCGACGGGCTTAAGCCCATCGACTGGTGGGTGCCGGCGGCGCAACAAAAATACGCAAACAGCATCGCTGCGCAATGACCGGTTATCTCATAAAGCGCCTGTTGCTGATGGTACCTACATTCATCGGCATTACCCTCATCGGATTTTTTATCATGCGCCTTGCGCCCGGAGATCCCGCGGAACTGCGCGCGGCAGGCGGTCTTGGCGCAGCAGCAGGGGGAGGAATATCGGTGGAGAAACGTGGCTCGGTCGACGAAGCCATTGCGCAGTGGCGCGCGCAGTACGGACTCGATAAACCGCTTCACGTCCAATACCTGGTCTGGCTTAAAAATACCGCCACGCTAAGCTTCGGCGAATCCTTCAAAGACAATCAGTCGGTTTGGTCGAAGATCGCCGAGCGCCTGCCGGTTACAGTTAAATTAAATTTTTGGTCGATAGTGGTGGTTTATTTAGTCGCCATTCCTTTGGGCGTCTACTCGGCGACCCATCCAAATTCCGTCGGTGACCAGGTCACGACGTTGGCGGCTTTCATTTTGTTTGCTGTGCCATTGGTGTGGGCCGCGACCATGGCCATTGTGTTTATTTGTGGCGGGGATTTTTACTATCTGTTTCCGCCCGGAGGTTTGGAGTCGATTGATTTCTCCGATAACTGGCCGATCTGGCGAAAACTCCAAGATCGCGCCTGGCACATATTCTTGCCGGTTGTTCTGCTCTCGTACGATGGCTTTGCCGGCTTGTCGCGCTATATGCGGGCGAGCATGCTGGAAGTGCTCGCGCAGGATTATGTCCAGGTCGCGCGCGCTAAAGGACTTTCGGAGAAGAGGGTCATTTTCAAGCATGCATTGCGCAATTCCTTGATCCCGCAGGTAACGATATTAGCATCCATCCTGCCCGGGCTGATTGGCGGCAGCGTCATTATCGAAACGATTTTTTCAATTCCCGGGCTTGGACAGCTTGGGTTTGAATCGGTCTTGGCGCGAGACTATCCCACGGTGCTGGCGCTCTTTACGGTTAGCGCGCTTCTTACGCTGATCGGCATTCTGATCTCCGATCTGCTTCTTGCTGCAGTGGACCCGCGCATCGTCTTTGGTCGACGACAACAATGAGCACGGTGCAAATCAACCCAGCACCTGCAGAAGAACTGGCAATGGCCGAGATCACAGCGTCGGGCGGGCTATGGCGCGACGTTTGGAAACGTTTTAAGAGCAACCCGATCGCCATCACGGGATTTTACGTCGTTTGTGTTCTGGCATTCATGGCGTTATTCGCTGATTTCCTGGCCAACGACAAGCCCTATTACCTGCGTTACGGCGGGAAAACGTACTTTCCGATTCTCCGCAGCTACATGGTTGGCGCTGGACTTGGTCATTGGCCGCCGGAGTTGCTAAATGTGGATTTCAAGAAGCTTGACCGCGCTCAAGCGCTTTTTCCGCCCGTTCCATATCGGCCGACTAACATCAATTTACTCGAGCCGCTGGAGCCGCCTTCGCGAAAGCATTGGCTTGGCACGGACAAGCTGGGACGCGATGTCATGGCAGGAATGATCCATGGGTCGCGAATCTCTCTTTCGATCGGCTTTGTTGCGGTCGGGATTGCGGTGATCATCGGTCTGGTTCTTGGCGCCATCGCAGGTTACTTTGCCGGTTGGGTGGACCTGGTGATCTCGCGATTGTTCGAGATCATGCTGTCGATCCCGACATTCTTTCTTCTGATCACTGTGGCAGCGCTGCTGCCGCCGAGCATCTTTCTGACCATGGCAATTATCGGGGCGACCAGTTGGGTCGGGATCGCCCGCTTTACTCGCAATGAGTTTCTCCGAATCAGAAGTCAGGATTACGTGACGTCGGCCATAGCGCTTGGAGTGGCTAATCGAAAAGTCATGTTCAAGCATATCTTGCCGAACGCCTTGGCCCCGGTTATTGTCTCCGTCGTGCTCGGGATTGCCGGTGCGATTCTGGTGGAGTCGAGTCTGAGCTTCCTCGGCATCGGCGTGCCCGCCGAGCTGGTCACCTGGGGTTCTATTTTACAGGAAGCCAGTACCACGACCTTTGCTTGGTGGCTCGCGGTGTTTCCTGGTTTCGCCATTTTCATCACCGTGCTCGCCTACTATCTTGTCGGAGAAGGCTTGCGCGAGGTTCTTGATCCCCGATTGCGGGGCTTGCGCTGATCGCGCTGTTTCTGCTAATTCGGTCCCAAGTTGATTTCTTATTCAACCTCCGTTATCGACACCAAGCGCGCTGCGACGATCCTGCGAAACCGCTCGCCTTATACGAGGGCGGAAAAGTGTAGTAATGCATAGCGACCCGGTAAAAAAATGGGTATGAAATTATTGCACAAGAGGCAATCTTTGAACCGTTTAGGCGCAAACAAGCGGGAAGCATTCAGCGCGCATATCCATCCGAAAGACGAAGCGCCGGAACGTCAAGACTTCGCATAACAATAGCTAAGGAGAAAAAGAGGCATGGCCCGAATCGCTCTTATTGAGAAGAAAGAAGACTTGCAGCCGGAACATCAATCAATTTATGACGCGATTGCGCAAAGCCGCGGCGTAGTCGGCGGACCGTTTCTGGCCCTCCTGCACAGCCCTGAGCTTGCCGGTCGAACTGCGCATCTGGGCAGTTACGTGCGTTTCCAATCGAGTTTGGACCCGAAGGTCATAGAACTGGCCGCGCTGGTATCGGCCCGTGAGCTTCAATGCAAGCATGAATGGGCTGCTCATGTAAATCACGCTCAGAAGGCAGGTATTTCCCTGGATATCATCCGCGCCGTTCACCAATGCAAAGATGCCGCGGATTTTACCTTCGAAGATGCGCAGATCGTCAGTTTCGTCCGCGAAGTGTTGCGCGCGCACCGGGTCAACGAAACTACCTTTCAAGCGCTGTATGCTCGACTCGGGGAGCGCGGCCTGGTCGAGCTCACTGCCACCGTCGGTTACTATGCGATGCTCGCGTGCACGCTCAATACTTTCGATGTCGCAACGGCAACCGCGCCGGAAGAGTTCAGGATCTGAACGAGACGAGCCGTTCAAATTGGTAAGTCACAGTAGAGTCGACTGATAGAAGGAGAAACGAATGAAGTTGAATAACCAAGTGGCGGTGGTTACCGGCGCCGGAAGAAATATCGGCAAAGCTATTGCCAAGCTATTCGCCGATGAAGGAGCGAAAATTGCGGTCATAGAGATGCATGAAGGGCGCGGCCAGGCGGTGGTTCAGGAGCTAGAAAACAGCGGCCACGAAGCCATGCTTGTGCTCTGCGACGTCGCCGAAGCAAGTGACGTGCAACAGATGGTTCAAAAAGTCGTGGCGCGTTTTGGCGGTATCGACATCCTCATTAATAATGCGGCTCTGACGGATCGTGCCGATATTCTCACTAGCACCGACGAGGAGTTCGACAAAGTAATTGCGGTGAGTCTGAAGGGGCCCTATCTGGTGACGAAACACGTTGCGGCGCAAATGGCCAAACAGGGGCGCGGCGGAAAAATCGTCAACTTCGGCTCGACTTCTGGCATGCTCGGTCGCACCGACGGTATTGCCTATGCAGCGGCCAAGGGCGGTGTCATCAACCTGACTCGCGCCATGGCTGTGCAGCTTTCCCCCTACAGGATTCGCGTCAATTGCGTGGTGCCAAACCGTTCAGGTTCGCCGGTAGGCTTTGACGACGACGTTGCCGGCAGCAGGATTTTCGAGAATCTCGCCGGCCGGTTGGGGACGGCAGAGGATCAAGCCAAGGCAGCGCTGTTTCTGGTCAGCGACGATTCTGATTTCATCTATGGCCATCCCTTAGTCGTGGACGGCGGTGTTGTCGCCACCGCGAACTTTCCCAAGGAGCAGTTCGTCAAGTAGAGCAGCGCAAGGCACGGTCGTTGATGCGGGCCCGCAAGGTAAAGCAGACGAGAATCGATAGCAGGGACGGCTGAGAAATTTTGACTGCTCGGCGTTAATCATAAAGGGGTACGTTGCATGACTAAGTTAGTGCGCATCCTGCTTGTCTTCGTCGGGGCAAACTTTCTTCTGGCAATCGTCTGTGTCCAATTGCAGGGCCGCATCAGCGCCTCGTAAGTTCGTGATTGGCCATGCGGCGATGAACGCTAGGGTGGCGCCTCTCTGGGTTGCCGAAGACCTCGGCTTTTTCGCCAAGCAAGGCGTTTCCGTGAATGCCATCTTCATCCGCCAGGCTCCGGTCCTAGTCGCAGCTCTAACGGCGGGAGACGTGCACGCCGCATATACCGGCGGGACCACTGTGCTGACCGCGGTAGCGGGTGGAGGATTTAAAGATCATCGGCTCCTCACTAATCGTCTGGGCTACGACATGGTCGCGGCCCCGAACATCAAAACGCCCAAAGATTTACGCGGCAAACGCTTCGGAGTGCAGACGCTGGCGGGAACTGTCTGGCTAGGTGCCATGCTCGGACTGGAGCACTTGGGCCTAGAAGCTAAACGGGACAATATCACTTTCCTCGTGATCGGCGATCAAACGGTGGCCACTCAGGCTCTTGAAGGCGGTCAAATCGATGTGACGGTGCTGGATGGCGTTTTTAGCCGGCGACTGAAGCAGAAGGGCTTCACAATCCTAGCCGAGCTGCAAAAGGCCAACATTCGTTTTCCTCTCAGGGACTGGTGGCTCGCGGCGCTTTCCGTCAAGAGCAGCGCGAGACCATGGAAGGTATCATGAAGCGACTTTTGGAAAGCATAGCCTTTTGTCTCGCGCCGAAAAATAAGAGCGCCGTTCTCGCGACCATTACCAAGCGTCTTAAACTGGCGGAAGCATCAATAGCCGAAGATGGTTACCAGGATGTGATCAACGGTGTGGAACGAAAACCTTACCCGGTTATCGAGGGACTGCGCAACATCCAGCGGTTGATGAAGATCCGTAACCCTGCTCTCGACAAGGTCAAGATCGACGAT